>CAILLX010000048.1 GCA_903835185.1 uncultured bacterium
AATATATAATACCAGATTCTCGGTAAAAAACAATAGTCTGAGCAAATGCGAATCTGCTCATTAGCATGTCAAGCGCCGATCGGACGTGTTCAGCTTTTATTGACTCTTATTGTCAGTTGGGATGTTGCGGAATCCCTGGTTCGGACACTTGATGCCTTGTGAATTAGCCACCTGGTGTGGTCTGCGCTTGGCTGCGTCAAGTAGGGCAGGCTTAGTCCCTTTATCCTCGGGTGTTAGCGTCTTTGGTTCTCATGCTTGAGGGAGAAGGTGCTTGCTGTTGCAATCAGAAACAGCTGTCAGTTGTTGTAATGTGTCGTGCAAATATGACCTTGCCTCAACTTCAACGTGAAACACTCGTTAAATCTGTTATAGCTAACGTGCGAACAGCCATTGCATGGCTAACAGCCCTGACATTTCCGAGTATATCTGCTAATTTATGTATAGCTAGCTTCGGCGCGGTCACCTTATCTGTGGTATCCATATTTCTGGCCCTCGGTTACAGGTGGAAAATGTAACCGGAGGCAGATCCCCTTGCGGCTAGGGCAAATTAAGGAAAACGAAAAGTGAATTTACTAGTATTACTAATTGTTGTTCCGCTCATATCCGGCTTGCTGATGCTGGTCTCACCGGGAAACGGTGTGCGGAACTTTCTTGTGCGCGTTGCCTCGATGCTCTTGATTGCCCTGTCTGTGCTTCTTCTCATACCAGGAGCTGCTCCCGGGTTGTTCAGCCTTGCGGATATTCATTCGGAGCATATCAACCAGGGGATGTTCATCGCGGAGATGGGTATCGCTCTGTATATTCTTTATGCTTGCATTCGTAACAGGAAGATCATCGCCACTGTCCTGATCTTGCTTCAGGCAGGCTTGCTGGCGTATTTCGAACTTAAGTACGGGCACGGCATCACAGTGGCTCGCAATCTTTTTATTGATCCTCTTTCTGTTGTCATGGCGCAGATCATAGGCATTATCGGTAGCCTGATCTGCATCTATGCAGTTGGTTACATGAAGGATTTCCACGAACATCATGCCGAAGTCAAGGATAAGCGGAACTTTTTCTTCTTTGTATTATTCGTGTTTCTGGGCGCTATGTTTGGTGTCGTGTTCGCGAACAACCTGCTTTGGCTTTATTTCTTCTGGGAAATTACAACGCTTTGTTCCTTCCTTCTCATTGGTTATAAGGGAGACGAGGTGTCGGTTAACAATGCGTTCCGTGCTTTGTGGATGAATCTTTTGGGCGGACTGGGGTTTGCTGCCGGGATCGTTTATTTGTATCTTGGGTCCGCTCACACGGTCGAACTTGACCAGCTCCTTCTCCTCGGTAAAACTGCAACCCTTTTGCCTGCAGTCCTTTTGCCTGCAGTCCTTATCACGTTTGCTGGTATGGCTAAAGCGGCACAGATGCCGTTTTCTTCCTGGCTGCTGGGCGCTATGGTTGCACCGACTCCAGTCTCTGCATTGCTGCACTCAAGCACAATGGTAAAGGCTGGTGTTTACATTGCCATACGTCTGGCGCCGGTACTGCAGGGAACATCAGCTGGCTTCATGATAGCTGTGATAGGCGGGCTAACCTTTATGATCGGGTCTTTCATAACCATCTCGCAGAGTGACGCCAAGAAAGTGCTGGCATATTCGACTGTTGCCAATCTTGGACTGATTATTCTCTGTGCTGGTATTGGTACGTACGAAGCAGTCTGGGCAGGGATCTTGCTCATAATCTTCCATGCAATCTCCAAGTGCCTCCTCTTCCTCTGCGTAGGCGTGGTCGACAATAAGAGCGGCAGCAGAGACATTGAAGACATGGACACTCTTATCATCAACATGCCTAAAGTTGCCGTTATGATGCTGATTGGCATGGCCGGGATGTTCCTGGCTCCGTTCGGCATGCTGATCAGCAAGTGGGCAGTCTTACGCGCCATCGTTGACGCCAGTCCTGTCCTGGCAATCCTTATCGTATTCGGTAGCGCAGCGACGCTGTTCTTCTGGGTTAAATGGATGGGAAAACTGATTACGGTTATAGAGCCGCGTCACGACCTGGAAGATACAGTGTCAAGCAACGAATGGGTACCTTTAGTACTGCTGACAGTCGCAACCATAGGTGTATGTGGTCTTTTCCCACTGGTAGCCGCAGTCTTCATTGACCCTTATCTTATGGCGACCTATGGTCACACGACTGCCATGACCCAGGGGAATATCATCATCATGGCTATCATGCTGGCTCTGGTCATGCTTTTTCCGTTAAGCTTCTTGAACTATGGCAAGAACGTTAAAGTAGTTGATCCTTATCTCGGTGGAGCCAATACAAACACGGCTAACGTCTTTACCGGTTCTGCAGGCGCTTTGCAGACCATTGGAATGAGAAACTATTACATGGAATGGCCGTTCGGCGAAGCGAAGCTTTCGCGTCTGGGAATAGCGACGACGGTCGTATTTTTGCTTATCATGTTAGGAGCGGCAATTCTATGTCTATGAATCTTGTCCTGATCTCGGCACTCTATGTCATTCTGGCGCCTTTTCTAGGTGGCATCCTTGCTGGAGTTGACCGTATCATCACAGCGCGCATGCAGGGTAGAGTTGGACCTCCGGTTCTGCAGCCGTTTTACGATGTACTTAAGCTGATGCAGAAAGAGACTCTGGTTGTCCGAAAATCACAAAACCTTTATATCCTCTTCTTCCTTATCTTCATCATATTTACTGGGGCACTCTTTTTTGCAGGCGGCGATCTGCTGCTCTTTATCTTTGCGCTCACCTTGGCCGGCATATTCTTTGTCCTGGCTGCGTACAAGGCGAGCTCGCCGTACAGCTTTATCGGCGCTGAGCGTGAGCTCATTCAGATGATGTCCTATGAGCCTATTGTTTTGCTGTCCGCTGTTGGCATGTATATGGTGACCAAGAGCTTCTATGTCTGTGATATTGTCAGCTTCCACACGTCGCTCATCTCTTACATGCCGGGTATTTTCCTGGCCTTCCTCTATGTCTTGACCATCAAGTTTCGCAAATCACCGTTCGATCTCTCTATGTCCCATCACGCGCATCAAGAGCTGGTCAAGGGAATAACTACCGAATTTTCCGGCCGCGCGCTGGCAATGATTGAGATTGCTCACTGGTACGAGAACATATTCCTTCTCGGTTTTGTGTATCTATTTTTTGCCGGAAATCCGGTTCTTGGCGTTGTGTTGACTTTGTGTATTTACTTCTTCGAGATACTCATCGACAACACGTTCGCTCGGGCGAAATGGCAGCTCACGCTCAACTCTTCCTGGGCTATTTCAGGTGTGCTGGGGCTTGTCAATATCATCGCTCTTTCGTATGTTTTGAAATGACCCCGGCAGTCGGGGTCATTTCCAGGAGTGCAGTGACGCGGCAATCTAATCCATAATCTGATTGTTCCCATCCGCTCTAAATGACAGTTCGAAGAATATGCAACTTCGACTCTAGTACCGCTAAAGGACACGAACCATGTCTTCGCTTTCAAAATCACCCTGGATATTTCATTACGATGCTTCGAGCTGCAATGGCTGCGACATTGAGGTGCTTGCTTGCCTCACTCCAATCTATGATGTGGAGCGTTTCGGTATTGTCAATACCGGCAATCCCAAGCATGCGGACATATTTCTGATTACTGGATCGGTAAACGAACAAAACAAAGAGGTCATCCAGAACCTCTATAACCAGATGGCTGACCCCAAGGTAGTCGTGGCTGTGGGCATCTGCGCTACTTCGGGTGGCATATTTGCTGAATGCTATAACGTCATGGGTGGCGCTGATAAAATTGTTCCTGTTGATGTTTACGTCCCCGGATGCGCAGCCAGACCTGAAGCGATAATAGACGGTGTGGTAAGGGCTCTTGGTGTGCTTGAAGAGAAGCGCAAGAGAATCAAAGAGATTGCTGCCGGACAGGTCACAGCTACAATTGAAAGAGCTTCTCTAGATGACGCCGAGAAGATTCTAGAGCTGCAAAAGATTGCGTATCGCAGCGAGGCGGAGCTTTACAACGACTTTAGTATTGAGCCGTTGACCCAGAGTCTTGACGAGATCAAGGCTGACTTTGCCACGCGAACGTTCCTTAAAGCTGTGATTGATGGGAATATCGTGGGTGCGGTACGTGGGTATATGAAAGGGACTGCCTGTCGGATAGAGCGGTTATTTGTTGCACCTGGTTCGCAGAATCAAGGTATAGGCACCCGCTTGATGAGGGAGATTGAAGCGACTTTCCCTGAGTCCGAGACCTACGATCTCTTTACTGGCAACCGCAGCAAGAGAAACATCTTCCTGGTCAAGAAACTGAATTACAAGATCTCACGCACTGAAAAAGTCAACAAGCGTGTGGAGCGAGTCTACCTGCAAAAGGCTGGACAGAACAGAGGATAAGCTATGATTGAAGAACAAAATATACTCTCGGTCCAGCCGGAAGAACTTGTTGCTAAAGTAACCGCTTGCAAAAACGACGGTTTTCGGCTTGTTCAGATTGGCTGCGCTAAAATAGATGAAACTTTCGAAATCAATTACACGTTTGACAAAGATTATCGCTTCGAGGACCTGAAAGTTACAGTTCCCTGCGCTAATGCCACACTTCCCAGCGTGAGCCATGTGTACTGGGCAGCATTTTTGTATGAAAATGAGATCCACGATCTTTTCGGCATTGATGTTACAAATATTGCACTTGACTACAAAGGTAATTTCTATCGCACCACTGTGACAGCACCTTTTGCCACCAGCGGCAGCGAAGCCAAAGAATTAAAAGCTTAACAAGGTATTGAGATGAGTAAACGAACCATAATCCCTTTCGGACCACAGCATCCGGTTTTGCCGGAACCCATTCATCTTGACCTGGTGGTTGAAGACGAGAAAGTCATCGAGGCCATCCCGTCCATAGGCTTCATTCACCGCGGACTCGAGAAACTGGTCGAGAAGAAAGACTTTATTGATTATGTCTATGTAGCCGAGCGCATCTGCGGCATTTGTAGCGCCATTCATGGACAGACATATTGCCAGGCAGTCGAAGAAGTCATGAATATCGCTGTGCCTGAACGTGCGCTTTACTTGCGTACAATCTGGGGTGAACTTTCCCGAGTTCACAGCCATCTGCTCTGGTTGGGCTTAATGGCTGACGGATTTGGATTTGAAGCCTTGTTTATGCACTGCTGGCGTCTGCGCGAGACTGTGCTGGATATGATTGAAGAAACAACTGGCGGTCGAGTAATTTTTGGGTCATGCAAAGTTGGCGGCGTCCGTAAGGATATCGACAAACCAACGCTTGAGCGGATAGTCGCCAAGTTGAATGGAATGGAAAAGGAAATAAAAGAGGTCACTGACGTTTTCATTGTCGACAGATCAGTTAAACATCGTACTGTCGGTGTTGGCGTTCTTTCCAAACAGGATGCTTACGAGCTGGGTGCAGTAGGACCTACTATGCGTGCCAGCGGAATCAACCAGGATATGCGCAAACTTGGATATGCAGCTTACAAGCAGTTGAAGTTTGAGCCGATAGTTGAAACTGCAGGCGATAGCTATTCTCGCTGCGTCGTGCGCATAAAAGAGATTTTTCAATCCATAGATCTTATTCGTCAGGCAGCTGTGCAGCTTCCTGAAGGACCGATAGATGTTAAGGTTACCGGTACCCCAAGTGGTGAGTTCTTTGCTCGTACCGAGCAGCCGCGTGGCGAGGTAATCTACTATTTGAAGGCAAATGGAACCCGTTTTCTGCAACGATTACGTGTACGCACCCCTACTTTTGCCAATATCCCGGCGCTGGTCAAACTTTTGCAGGGTTGCGAGCTGGCTGATGTGCCGATACTAGCGCTCACCATTGATCCCTGCATAAGTTGCACGGAGAGATAATCATGATATTTTCAATGTCCAAGACAGTACTTTCCAGCCTGTTCAGCAAGCCGTCCACGCGTCTTTATCCTATAACGCAGCGAGTGCCTTTTAAGAACACACGTGGAAAGATAGAGATTGATATTGCTGCCTGCACCTTCTGCGGACTCTGCTCAAAGAAGTGCCCGACCAGTGCCATTACAGTAACGAGAGCAGACAAGAAGTGGGAAATTAATAGGCTCCAGTGTCTTGCCTGCGATTACTGCGTTTTGGTATGTCCTAAGAAGTGTCTCACTATGGAGAATGCTTATACAACACCAGCAGTAGCCACAAGTAAGGACAGTTTTAAAGTTGCACGAGTACCCGATAACACAGCAGATAGTAAAGATAGTTGATGAAGCAGCCAGGAAGCAGCATGCTTCCCGGGTCTCAAAGATTACTCTTGTAGTAGGGGAACTATCAGGATTTGTAGGGGATTCCATCCACCTGTATTTCGACATCATCTCCAAAGGCACTGTTGCTGAAGGTGCTGAGTTTTCCATTACATACATCAAGTCAAAGCTGTTGTGTGAAAACTGTCTGGAACATTTCGAGCGCCAAATGTACTCGTTTGCCTGCCCACGTTGTGGAACAGATGGTGTGCCGACCGATATTGGCAAGGAGTTTTACATTCAGGATATTGAAGTGGAGATAGAGTCCAGCCAGAACAATAGTGACGGTGAATAATATGACGCAAGAACAAGATAAAGAAATCAAAAAGATTGCAGTAATGGAGGATATTTACAGGGAGAACGATCGTCTGGCAGCCGAGACGCGGGACGGATTGGACCGGCGGAATATATTTACTGTAAATATTATGGGTGCGCCTGGTGCCGGAAAGACATCGGTACTGCGAGGCATTATCGCTTCTATGAGTGACACACCTGTTGCAGTTATCGAGGGTGACATTGAGTCGGACATAGATACCAAGGTATTGCGCGAGCTCGGTATCAATGCGTTTCAGATCAATACCGGCGGGGCCTGTCATCTTGATGCACCTATGATCCAGACACGGCTTGCCGATGTGCAGCTTTCAGATAACAGCATTTTGTTTATTGAAAATATCGGCAACCTGGTGTGCCCGGCAGAGTTTCAGATTGGCGAGCATATCAAGCTGCTGATTGTTGATGCTACCGACGGCAGTGACAAACCATACAAGTATCCGCTGGCGTTTGAGAAGGCGGATGGCATTGTCCTTAACAAGTGCGACTTGAAGCCTTATGTCGATTTTGACAGCGCTTTCTTCTATAAAGGAGTTCAAGCGCTGAACCGGAAAGCACCTGTGT
Source organism: uncultured bacterium (assembly GCA_903835185.1). Classification (GTDB taxonomy): domain Bacteria; phylum Cyanobacteriota; class Vampirovibrionia; order Obscuribacterales; family Obscuribacteraceae; genus CAILLX01. Next base: position 7,145 of record CAILLX010000048.1, read on the forward strand.
TTGAGGTGTCCGGTAAAACAGGGGAAGGTTTTCCGGCAGTTGTTGCCTGGCTGAAGGAACGACGGGCTTGCCACAAATAATCTCAAGCCAGAGTCAATGTGGTCGATGAGGTTATTGCCGAACATGTTGCGGAAAACTTTATAAGTCTGGAAATTCCAACACAGTTGGCACAATATCTGTCATACTTAGACGGGGCTACGAAGCTAGAGAGCCTCCTTTGCTGAAATGTGTTTGGCAAGGTTTATGCTATTTGAGAGTGAATGAATACGAAGTTGTTTGTAGGTAACCTGTCATACAATCTTACTGAGCCGGACATGGAAAAGATGTTCGGAGAGCACGGGAAGGTCATTTCTGTGGCAATTCCGACAGATCGTGAAAGCGGTCGGAAACGTGGTTTCGCATTTGTAGAAATGGAAACAGCGGCTGAAGCAGAAGCAGCTATCCAGGGATTGAATGGAAAGTCTGTTGATGGTCGGCAATTGGCAGTAAATCTGTCGAAGCCCAAAACCAGATCGTTCTAAGGATCTTTCCTTACACCGATTGCATCAATAACTGAATAATCCTTCTCAGCATATAACCATTCGTGGATTGTTGTGGAGTATTGTTCATGTGTGAAAAGATAGTCGTGCGCTGGATGCAGGTAGCTCTGCGGGCATCCAGCGCATAGCCTTTGCAACTGACCTGTGCCAGGGCGCAGTAGATTTGTGCTCGTGATTTACCAATGGGTGGGACACTTTATAGTCGTCCGTGGCGTGAGCTTTCAATTGTGCTATATGTCCACTTCCTGGCAGTGTCCGGTGCGATCGATTCAGGTCGCTTGGCTGGCTACTGCAATGGTAGCTTGCTGAACAGGTAGGACAGAAACATTGCTTAAAAGATGTTCTTAAAGAATCCGCTCCGCACCTGGAGCAGCCCGTTAGATGAATTCCGAAGAGGCGTGTTGTTAGCGACATACGTGCCTGTGCAGCTGGTGCGGCTCAGGCACGTATGTCGCTGCTGCTGCCTGTGTTATCTGGCGACGCGGCGGCGGTGGTCGCCGCGAAAACGCCTGGGAGCCGCTTTCTGCCCGGGGCCATCCGGATCGAGCTGGTGCCCTGTTACTCTCTCGATGTCTCTTATGAGATGACGTTGGTCTGCGCAGACAAAAGATAGCGCTATGCCGGAGCGTCCAGCTCTACCTGTCCGTCCTATACGGTGCACATAATCAGTGGCTGTGTTTGGCAAGTCATAGTTCACTACGTGACTGATAGCTGGGATGTCCAGCCCGCGCGCGGCAATGTCGGTGGCAACCAGAACGGAAAATACACCATCACGATAGCGAGTAAGTGTTTTTTCACGTTGTGCTTGCGAGATGTCGCCATGAATCTCTTCAGCTGGCACGTTGGAAGCGCAGAGTCGTTTGCGTATCCGCGCAGCCTTGCTGCGTGTCTTGGTGAACACCAATACTGACTTCACCTCAGGTTGGTCTTTGATCAATTGCACCAGCAGGGCATCCTTGCCTGATTCATCAACGTGATAGATGCGTTGATCGATTGCACTCGGTTCCAGCCTATCCATATTTACACGAATTGTAATAGGACTGTGGAGATACTCTGCAGCTGCAAGTTCGACTGATTTGCTTATAGTGGCTGAGAACAGCAGAGTTTGAGAGCGGTTGGGCATCTTGTCGACAATTTGACGCACCTGGGGCATAAAGCCCATGTCCAGCATTCTATCTGCCTCATCGAGAACAAGCACTGTAACTTGCGACAGATCAGCATTGCCCCGCTGTATGTGGTCATTGAGACGACCAGGAGTAGCCACGATGACATCGACTCCCCTTCGCAATAAACGAGTCTGCTTCTCGTAGCCGGTGCCACCATATACTGTAAGTGAACGCAGTCCAGACTGATTTGAAAAGCGGTCGAACTGACTTTGAACTTGCAGTGCCAGCTCTCGAGTGGGTACCAGTACGAGCGTTCGCGGTTTTCTTGGCAATGTGACCTTGTGTGACTGGATGATAGGCAGCGCGTATGCGGCTGTTTTGCCCGAACCAGTCTCAGCAGATGCCATTATGTCGCGACCACTAAGGATGACAGGAATAGCCTTCTCCTGAATCTCAGTCGGTTCGGCAAAGCCAAAAGTTTCTAGTGCGCCGGCAATTCGCTCGGACAACCCAAGTTCGATAAATTTCATTTATATACCTTATAGAGAGTTGGCTTTGCAGCCAACTTAAACAGCAGTAAAGTCCCTAACAAGCGACTGGAGACTCTTCCTCTGTTGTTTTCTAAAGGCGAAACCTACAATCAACGATGAATAGCCAGAAAGCAAAACTCATCGGACTCATCAGAACATTGGCATTATGTCATTGAGTTTAACTAGATGTCAAAGGATATTGCTATTTTTCGATACATTTCGTCGGGGGATTGGTGATTAATCAGTAACAGTGCTTATGCTGAGCGGATTTTGCAACATGAAGTGCGGATATGTTTAACGAGGACATTCGTATGGTATTGATAGTTGAAGGACGTCAATTATATTGATTGGAGTCCTGGTTATAATGTCAACTGACGAACAGACAAGCGATCAGGAATCCTTGATGATTAATACCCGGATCCGGAATTTGTCAATGACTTGAGACAGATTAAGTGAGAAATTTAGTGTCGTTTTCAAGTGTTTCTCTTTTTCGATGTTGCAGGACTTGTCTGGGAGTGTGGGCAACCTGCCAACATTGGCGGGCGGACCTGCAGAAGTCGG
>CAILLX010000049.1 GCA_903835185.1 uncultured bacterium
AACGCTACCTTTGCCTTGAACGCGCCACTGTACTTCTTTCTTGTCTGTCTCATTGCCCCTTCCTCTTGGCTAGCTATTTAACCATTTTTGGGGCAGGATTTTCTACCTTAGCTCATGGCCTGAAAAATGGTAGCCACCGCTGCCAGAGCGCGAGATGCAACGTCTGCACACGCTTCAACATCTAGTTTTGTTTTGTCGACAGCACCATCAAGCTTTTTTCTTCTACCTGCCAAAGAGCAATCCGCAACGTTTGCACATGCCTTAATGTCTATTGGTGTTTTCTCGACAGCACCATCAAGCTTCTTCCTTCTGTCAGCCAACTTTGTAGTATCAGAAGCTTTGGTAGAAAGCTTCTGATATGGTTCCAACTTATTGGTTTCACCGGATAACTTCTTGCCGTCCTAAAGCGTTTCGTTCCCTCCTAAAGGTACAGCCCCAGAGATGTCAGGCGACAACCCTGTTTCTTCGTGACTTGTACCCTGATCTGCCGCCTGAGCCAATTTTTCTGAACCATTCTCACCTGGCTTGTCAGTGTCCGGCACTTTTCCCATGACAGTCTTCTTCTCTTGTTAGACACATCTGATGCTGGGTCAGGTTCTCGCCAAGACCGCCACCCATTATCCCACGGGAGGCAGAGTTAGTCCCCATATTTTTATCGTTCTATGCAATCTGCCGGAGCACATCAGTGATTTCAGCATACTTAGTTTTTCGGCATTCCTGCTCTGATGAGCTCCAAATCATTCCTGAAATCCGACATTGTCTGAAAGCGCCTGTCCGGCTCTTTTCCCAGGCACCTGGCTACCACTGACTCGAGCTCTGCCGGAATAGCTAGTCCGGGACTCAGCTCACTCATGAGAACGAGATCTTCTTCCAGATGCTTCCACATAATCTCCTGCGCATTGTCGCCTACATGCGGTGCGAAGCCGCAGATCGCCAGATAGACGACACAACCGAGAGAATAAATATCAGAGCGTTCATCAAGCTGCTGCCCGCGCACCTGCTCAGGCGCCATATAAGGCGGGCTGCCTAACACTCTTCCAGCCTGGGTAAGTTCTGCCGCCGGCGCCTCCTGTAAATCTCTCAACTTAGCACAGCCAAAGTCGAGGATTTTAGGTACCGGTTGTCGCCCTGGTAGCCGTTTAAGCATGATATTACTGGGCTTTAAGTCGCGATGTAAAACACCGGATTCGTGAGCGTGCACCATAGCATCAGCTACCTGGACGAAGACATCAAGTACAAGCGGTACCGGCAAATGATCTTCCCTGGAGATAATTGCTCCCAAGTCATCCCCGTCTATGAACTCCATTACCATAAACGGCTGACCCAGTTCTGTTACACCAAAATCGTAGATGGTAGCTATGTTTGGATGATCCAGCCTGCTTGCAGCTTGAGCCTCCAGCTCAAAGCGCGCTATCGGCTCTCCTTTGAGATCCTGTGGCTGCAGCATTTTGATCGCCACCATCTTGCGCAAATGCGGATGCCTGGCCTTAAAGATGATACCGATACCACCTTCGCCCAGAACTTCAATGAACTCGTAACGAGCAGCCAACGATGTTCCAACCAGTCCAGCTTTATTAAGAACAGCCTCGTTGTTGTCACCCAATGGCTGCAACAACTGCTTTCCACTGTCGCTCTTCCTCAATGCTGCCCGAATGCGAGCCGACAGCTCTTTTATGTGAAACGGTTTGGTCAAATAGTCATCCGCTCCACTGTCCAAGCCTTCTTCCTTAGCATCGACTGAGTCACGTCCTGTAAGCATAAGGACTGCCGTCATAATGCCATCAGCCCGCATCCGCTTCAATATGTCGATACCATGAAGGTCCGGAAGGTCCCAGTCCAAAATCACCATATCGTAGCTATTGGCTTGAAGCTTCGCCCAGGCATCAAATCCGCAATACACCGGCTCTACTGAATGCTTTTCAAAATTCAGCCAGTCACACACAAGTTTTGCCATGTGCTGGTCATCATCTACAAGCAACAGCTTAGCCATAAAGTACTCCGCCTTTAGTCACTACTCCTAAACAGCCACTCGGCTGATAAGTACCTTTATGTTTGACTTAAACGCAGCATTAATGGCATCTTCCAGTTGGCTGGAAGCCGCCACCCAGTACTGGCTGCCTACTAAGATTGTCTGACTCTGGTTGTCCTGGGGGAAATGAAGCAAGACAGGATCATCGCCTTTATAGGCATTCAAGACATCCTTCAATCGGTGCAGGTCAGAGAAGCTTTGTTCTTGCGTGAGGAAAATATTGACTAGAGAAGCATCCGAAATGCGGCGCACATGACTGGCCATAATAGATACATCGTCTTCGTTGCGTTTAACCTTGCCCTTAATGAGTAAAAGTGAGCACGCTGTAAGTACTTCTGGTGGCAGCTTTTCCAGAGTATCGCTGTAAATTACCACCTCTCCTTTTGCTGAAAGATCTTCAAGATGAACAATGCACAACAGTTTGTTTGTCTTGGTCAGCTTCTTCTCCACTGCAGTTGCCAGCCCACCCAGGAGAACAGTCGTACCGTCAGCGGCTTCGGCGACCTCCTTCAGCGAGTGGGTTGTAAGCCAACGTAAGCGATTAGATACTTTCTTCAACGGATGACTGGTCACATAAAAGCCGAGCAACTCATGCTCCATATTCTGAAGCTCCGCTTCGGCAAATTCATCAGAATCGCCTTTTAACTGTTGAATGGCAGCGAGAGTCGACACACTGGTGGCGCTGCCAAATAAGCTCATCTGTCCGGAAGCCCGCTCCACCTGCCTCCTTGTTCCTGCTTCAACGAGGGAATCAAGATTTTCCAGCGCCTGCTTGCGTGATACCTCAAGACCAAGGCAGGCACCACACTTAATCAAAGCTTCTAGAGCACGCTTATTTACGACACGCAGATCAATTCTGGAGATAAAGTCATGTATTGACTGATACTTCCCGCCTTCGTCACGTTTGGCTACAATCTCCTCAATGGCAGCCTCTCCAACATTTTTCACTGCTGATAGCCCAAAGCGAATTGCGCTCCCATCAGCAGTAAAGTCAGGACCTGAAACATTGATGTCAGGCGGCAGGATGTCTATCCCAACTGACTGACATTCGGCTATGTACCCCTGCACTTTGTCCTGGTCTCCGCTTACTGAGGAGAGCAGTGCTGTCATATACTCGACCGGATAATGTGTCTTTAAATAAGCAGTTTGATAAGTGACGAAGGCATAAGCCTGACTGTGGGATTTGTTAAAGCAGTACTCGGCAAAAGACACCATCATCTCGAAAAGCTGCTGGGCAATAGCATCACTTATTCCGTTGGCAGCGCAGCCGCTGACAAAAAGCTCGCGTTGCTTCTCCATCTCCTCAGGCTTCTTCTTGCCCATCGCCCGGCGTAACAGATCTGCTTGCCCCAGACTGTATCCGGCAAGCTGCTGTGCAATCTGCATTACCTGTTCTTGATAGACAATCTGTCCATAAGTGTCTTTCAAGATTGGCGCCAGATGTGGTGTCAGATAAGTGATAGGGGTAAGCCCATTCTTACAATTGATGAACTTTTCGACCATCCCTGTATCCAGCGGGCCGGGACGATAAAGCGCTATCAGCGCCGAGAGGTCCTCCATACAGGACGGCTTCATATCGCGAGCCACCTGGCGCATCCCGGACGATGTTTCCAGCTGGAAGATTCCAGCTAAATCACCGTTGCTCACTGTCTGATAGACACTGGCATCATCAAGCGGCAGCTTGTCTGGATCAATCTCAATGCCACGAGTTTGTTTGATAATCTTGACTGCCCTGTCAATCATAGTAAGGTTGCGCAGCCCGAGGAAGTCCATCTTGACCAGTCCTACATAGGCAAGATCTTCCATGTAGAACTGTGTGATTACAGTACCGTCATTATTGCGCTGGACCGGCACCAGCTCTTCCAGTGGCACATCAGAAATCACCACTCCGGCAGCATGCATACCGTAAGTCTTGTTGACACCTTCCAGACGCCTTGCCAAATCAATTACTTGCTTTGCTTCAATATCTGTCTGGTAAACCTTCTTGAAGTCCGGGTGCTCAACTATCATTTCATCAAGAGGTGTCGGCTTACCGCGCACCACAGGCACCATCTTGGCCAGCTTGGTTGACTCGGCAAAAGGAAACTCCAGCACACGTGCCACATCTTTCAAAACAGCCTTGCTGGTCATCCTGTTGAAAGTGATGATTTGCGCCACCTTATCGTGCCCGTATTTTTCAGCACAATATTTGATAATCTCATCACGGCGCTCGATACAGAAATCAGTATCAATATCAGGCATTGAGCGGCGCTCTGGATTCAAAAAGCGCTCAAAGAGCAGGTTGTAGCGGATCGGATCAATATTTGTAATTCCCAGACAAAACGCAACTATACTGCCGGCTGCAGATCCCCTTCCTGGACCAACTGGAATTCCTTTGCTGCGAGCAAAACGTATAAAGTCCCAGACAATAAGAAAGTAAGAGGAAAAATTCATATCCTCAATCACTTTCAACTCTTCATTGACTCGCGCTTCAATCTCGGCAGTAATCTCGCCATAACGCTCACGCAAGCCATCCCAGACAAGTCTATTGAGATAGCTCTCAGGGGTGTGTCCTGGCGGTACCGGAAACTTGGGCAGGCGCGGGTCACCGCCAAGTTTAATCGGCTCGATGCGGTCAGCTATCTCCAGTGTGCTCGTCAGTGCTTCTTCAATATATTCGGCATCAAGATGATCGCGAAAGAGATAAGACATCTCATCGCCGTTTTTCACATACTCCCAGCCAGAGAATTTCATACGATTGGCATCAGTCACCACTTTGCCCATCTGGATACTCAGCAGAGCATCATGAGCTCTACCATCACATTTATTGGTGAAGTGACTGTCGTTAGTTGCGCAAAGTTTGATACCCAGGCTGCGAGACAGCTGAATCAGGCTTTTATTGACTTTCCTGTCTTCAGGGTAACCGTGGTCCTGAATTTCGATATAGTAGGCATCGCCCAGTAGCTCTTTATACCAGGAAGCCACTTCCTTTGCCTTTTCATACTCATTATTCAGAAGCAGCTGGTTAACCTGCCCGCCTAAACAGCCAGAGAGAATAATCAATCCCTCTTTATGCTGTTCCAGCAGTTCACGATTCATCCTCGGCTTATAGTAATACCCATCCAGATGGGCTCTAGAGACAAGCTTGACCAGATTTTGATAACCAGTACGGTTTGCCGACAATATAGTCAGATGATATAGCGGCAGCCTGCTCTTCTTGTCACGGATATCGCCGTCACATATGTACCCTTCGCAGCCAATAATCGGCTTGACGCCACCTAACTCATGGCATGTTTTTGTCAGCTCAACTGCACCATACATGACACCATGATCAGTAACAGCAACAGCCGGCATCTTCTCAGCTTTAGCTTTCTTCACCAGCTCTTTGATGCGTGTTGCACCATCAAGAAGGCTGTATTCAGTATGCAAGTGCAGAGGCACAAAAGGCCTTGGACTCATGGACTCCTCCAAACAGCTTGCCTTGCCGGCGGGCAAGCAACACGCAGGATTCAGCCACTTTCGCGTAGATGCCAGGGGCCGGAAACTGAGCCTGCTCAATTAATTGTATCCGCAAGCCTGCTCATTAGAGGAGACGAAAATTGTTCTGCTTCAGTTCAATCGAAAGCTCGACGGCAGGCAACTCCTCGAAAGCCGATAGCACGCATAAGAAGCGAACATTGGCAGAAGCCTAATAAAAAATGCAGCACAACGCTTGCAAATCTATGTAAGCACAAGCTCTTTACGATGGCCCGGTACATGTACAGCATGGCGTCGAGCCGCTACTGCTCGATGGGTGGCTGTTGGAGCGTGCCGCCGCATGAGCTGAGCGCTAACTTCGTTCTTTTCCACTTCAGCTATCGCCTGACGGAACCAGAGCTGAAGACAACGTCTTTCTTCTTGAGTCAATGCGTGTTCGCTCATGTCCATGCTCTCCTTAACTGTCACTTAACTGTGGCGTCGGTAAAACTGCCGCCGACTTCTATCTTCTTGGCAAGTTTGGTAAAGCTAGCTATTGCACAGCATTTATTAAGATTAAACACTGGTTTCTTATAGCATTACCGCAGCAAGACAAGCTTGATGCCAGTCGATATGATTGTCCTTGAGCCGTATTCTAAGCGCTGTCGGCATTTATGCGCCACTTGACAAGCAGATAGTAAATTATGCTTTCCTAATGCTGGTTGTTATGCCAACACACAAGTTAGTAGAGATAGGGAAATACCTGCCACGTTTGGCTCTTATACTGTTCAAACTCATGAGTAAACTGCTCAGCCAACACCTTCTCGGCTTCTTCCAGGCGCCAGCGCAAAACAACAAAAACACCTGGCAGCGCAAGCAACGGCAACCAGCTGCTAAAGACTAGCGGTAGCCCTGTCATAGCAATAAGGAAACCCAGATAGCTTGGATGCCTCAGCCGTCGATAGGGACCAGATGTCACTAATCCTGACCCACTGCGCTCAAACCACCGCCTACGGACCGCAGTTGCCCACAAATGCAGAAAGCCACCACTAGCTACTAGAACCAATCCAGCTACCGGACACCAGGCAGATTTCAAATCGCCGAAGTGAATCCGTTGACACAACACAGAGCAAGCACAATAGAGAAAGAAGGAAGCTGCACAACCCCAGAGCAGCAGACGCTTCCGGAACGCCTGATAGTATTCTTCTGGCAGGCTGACGACGCCGCTGATAAAACCGCCAACCAGCAAAAAGAGATACAAGAACGCTTCTTGCCAGTGCTGACAGAGGTGAAAAAGATTCCGGCGCACAAACAGCACCGACCCAGCCATAATGAGCACCGGCAGCAAAGCTGCAACTAGAACCCAAAGCACCTTGTTTGAAATTCTCTGCATGGCAGCTCCGTTCAATGAGCAGAAGTGCCAAGCACCTTTAAGCTTTGCCGCACCAACTGCTCGACATCTTCACCTGCCGATTCCACCCCGACCTGCTTGAGAGCAGTATTAACTTCAGTAGGTGTATAGCCCAGACCGCCCAGAATAGAGCGAACTTCATCTATCACAACACCTCTGCCAGAAGCAGCTGGAGCCTGGGATAATCCCCTTTTCATCGTCCAATCTTCTATCTTGCCCTTGAGCTCAAGGATGAGCCTCTGGGCCACTTTAGGACCGACTCCCGGAGCCTGCGCCACCGCCTTGTGGTCCTCGGCAATGATTGCTTGAGCCAGGTCGTCAGGTGGGAAGGTGCCAATTAAGGCCAGCGCCAATTTAGGACCTATGCCGGATACTGACTGCACCAGATTAAACAGCTCCCGCTCTTCAGAGCAGCCAAAGCCGAAGATTGTCCAGTCGTTTTCCCTGATTGCCAAAGCAGTATGAACAGTGGATTCCTCACCCACGTCTCCTACCGTCAGGCAGGTGCGGTGCGACACCTGCAGCTCAAAGCCGACGCCGGCAACCTCAAGTACAACACGATCAAGCGCACCACCAGTCAACTCTTTAGACTGAATAGTGCCACGCAGATAGGCCAGCATCAAACCGTCCTCAACTCTGACTACCTGATTATTCAACCAGACAGCAGGCTTGCTCGACTGCCATTAACTTATAAAACTCGGGGCGAGAGGATTTGAACCTCCGGCCTTCCGCACCCGAAACGGACGCGCTACCAAGCTGCGCTACGCCCCGATTGAAATATCTTAGCATGAATGGCGTCTGGTCAATTTGCAGAGGGTCACAAGCCTGATCTCGCCAGCAGACAACAGTTCACAGGGCGCTCTAGTCAGAAGCCGCCATCCTTAACTTCCTTGACATCAGACTGGTCTAACCAGCACCTACTGAGCCATCATAGTGGCGTTACCGCCCTGGGACGACGCATGAGCAACAGCTTGACGCGCATGTGCCATCAGGATCTTGCCTTCATCGTCCATGCCGGCAATAAACTGACAAATACCAACGCTTACAGTAACAGTCACAGTCTGCTCACCTACTGTAAAAGTACTGCCGGCAACCTTAATGCGCATCCGTTCTGCCAGGCAGATAGCCTGTTCTCTGTCTGTGTGAGGCAGAACATAAGCAAATTCGAAGCCACCGACACGAGCAAGAATGTCTGATTGCCTGCTATCGCGTGACATAACCGCCGCCAGTTGATCCACCAGAGAGTCCGACCCTTTTGTACCGAAGCTCTTAAGCAACTCTTTGTGCCGATCCAGCTCAATGACTACTACGGACAACGGTTCTGAATACCGCTTACACTGAGAAATTTCAGCCTTCAAAAACTCATTGAGATAGCGAGTATTGCGCAGCGATGTTAATGGATCCACAAGAGACAACTCTTTGATCTGTCCCTCTTTTCTCTTAATCTCGTCCTTTAAGGACTTCACACGTAAAGCAGTCTTGACGCGTGCCAACAGTTCTGTTGGCTGCACCGGCTTGGTGACAAAGTCCTGATCGGGAACCTCTGTTTTTAAGATTTTGGCAGCTTCATCGGGTTGCTGGCAGAAAAAAATTACAGGAATATCTTTTGTTCTCTCTTCGGCACGCAGCCGATTTTGCACATCCATACCACTTAACAACGGCATAGTGATATCGAGCAGGATCAAGTCAGGCATTCGCACTCTGCAGGAAGCAATGGCCTTGAAGCCATCTGAAGCCGTGACCACCTTATATCCGGCGGACACCAGAATCTTAGTGGTATGCAATGTATTAGACTGATCGTCATCGACAATCAGAATGCTGATCGTATTTTTCACTAATCCAGAAATATAATATCCACGCCTTAACACTCTTCCCTGTTTGCAAACCCAAGTCGGGATTAAAGTGGAGAGCAACTCCCAGATCTGATGATAGCTGGAAGTAGACATTTCAACAACCAGACGACACCAGCATGTCATCTCCACCGGTTGCTCCCGGCGCTCCCTGAACCGCTTGATCACGCCACTACTACTGCTGCAAATCCTGACCGCTCTTCAAGACAAACTTAATTAAGGGGATGACAAGTTGAACCGACTCGTCATGAGCAGCCTCGTCTAAACCGAGCAGGTTATCGGACACTGCTTTAATCAAGCTCGCCACATCCACACCGCGGTTGAAATCTGGAAAAGCTCAGAGCACTAACCTGAGCAGCAGGTAAGGCATCTTGAACGTTTAGATAATGTGTAGGGGCGAGTTGCACGCGCCCGCTGGGCTGGAGAGTATGTGATGAAATCGAGAGCACTTCAACCTCAAGACAAAGAGTCTATGAACTGCTTAAGAGCCCCAATGTACTGGCTGGAATCAACATCATAAATGTCATTATGCCCAGCATCAGGCAAACTGGTAAAAGATTTTGGTGCCAGCGCTTGCTCGTAGATCAGCTGTGAATGCTTGATGGGTATAAGAGTATCTTGCGCCCCATGAACAAGAAGCAGCGGTGGGTGGGTCCGCTTCAGTGCTGCTAAAGTATCCAACCTGGTGGGAGGAAAGAGCCAGTCCGGATACAGACACATCAGCGGCAGTTTTTCACGCACAAGCGATGGCAGGGAGGTATAGGCAGACTGCAAGACAATACCAGCACATGGATGGCTTAGTCCCACTACACATGCAGCCCCAGTACCAATTGACTCACCCATAATGATTACATTCGCTGGAGAGACTCTTTTGTCTTGAACAAGATACTGATAAGCCGCTGCAGTGTCTTCACAAATGCCTGCCAGAGAAGGATGCCCCTCACTCTTGCCAAAGCCTTGATAATCAAAGACCAGAACAGAAGCACCCGCTTGAAGAACAAGCCTGACCAACCCTTCTCGATTCGTTAAATTGCCAGCATTGCCATGGCTTACAAGGACTGTCTTAGAAGCGCCAGGACAGCTGAAGAACCAGGCATAAAGACGTTTGCCGTTGGTAGATGGAAAGAACACATTCTGGCAAGGCACTCCATCAATCGCCTTAAGATCATAATTACCGGTTGCGAAAGGATGGAAAATCATAGTGTTATACAACGGCATCGCCACAATAGGCGAAAGCAGCAGGTAATAAATAGTCAGTTTAGGTATTAGTTCAAGCATGCCTTTCTTAAAAGAAGCTGGCTTAGCTGCACGCAGGTTCCGGAATTCCTCAGCCACAGCCGCAGGAGTAAACGGCTTTACTATAAATCGCCAGGAATCTAGAAGGACACTACGCACAAGATTGACCAGATTATCTAATGAGAATAAACGTCGCATATCTTCGCACCTCAAGATAGCTGGCCTTGATTAAATCTGTCGCCAAGGTGCCAGGATGCTCCTAGTCTAAGATGTCATAGCACAGCATAAGCGCCCAATGTGCAGTTTCATAACTGTTGGTTGAACCTGCAGCCCCATTATAGAGACACAGCGACTGAGACAGCTATAATAGGCGATCTAATATGATCTCCACTGGGACACTTTACAGGAAGCGGCACATCTAATGAGAAATAGATACTGTTCAAGAATCAATCAATTAAGCTTGTGCCTCTTGTGCTTGGTAGCACTCCTATCTTCGCCAGGATGGGCCGGGAGTACAGGAGATCCCGCAAATGGGAAAGCTGTCTTTTCAAAAGCCACATGCACTGCCTGCCACTACAATGGCGGCAACAGTTTGAATCCCAGCAAGCCGATCAAGGGAGATGCATTCACCAAGAAATACCCTGATGATAAGAGTTTAGAAAACGTGATCAGGACCGGTGTCAAAGGAACTTCTATGCAGGCATTTGGCAAAGAAAAAGTGACTGATGCTGAGATGAAAGACCTCATAGCATATATTCGAAGCCTAAAGTAGACACATTCACCTGCACAACGTCAAGCCTCACCAGAACTTTCGCAAGAAGGTAGAAAGTTATGGTGAACTGATTGAATGCACCTCAGATGATTGGCCACCAGGCGATAATCAACCTGTGAATCGGCTTGGCACCCTTTTGTCCCACCAGTTGATAATCAAAGGTCATCTTGCCGTGAGCCCGCTCGCAGTGACGCGGCTTTGCTGGTCCAGCTATGTCCAGGGCAACTCCGACTGTTCCTGCATACAGTGTGTTGTCTGGCTGATGATTATTGGGACGAAACTGATCATAACGCGTGGTGACAGCCAGATGGCGCACGATAGGAATAGTGAGCAGCTCAAAAGTATAACCGTAGCCCACTGATCGCTGTCCAACTAAACTGTTATTTGAATCGGTGAGACTGAAGTTGCGACTATCATGAGCAAGCAGAAAGCCAAACATAGCGTTCACCCGCTCGAACCCCTTGCTGTCATTAAAAGCCTTGTTGGCATGGACATAGAAACGTTGAAACTTATTGGTGGACATGTTGATCTGGTTGAGGTTTAGCACCGGTATGTTATTACCGCTACTGTCTGTAGGCGGCGGCTGACCGTTTCCTGCAGCAAAACCGTTGGCAAAAACTTGATCAAAAACCGGGTCGCCTGTACTTGGCGGCGTAAACTGAAACGGATAGTTAACTCCAGTTGGTGTCCAGCCGAACACACTCTGAAACTGAACCCCACTTAAGGTCTTCTTGTCAGTAAGCTTCTCAAATATAAGTCCTAAGCCGCGCGCTCGTTCAAATTTTGGATTGACATCGCCGGTTGGCTGATTGAAGAACATGAAAGTTTTGGCGGTTGTCCAGCCAGGCAGCGTGTATTCAATTGATGCCCCTCTGGAAGCCGCCGTCGGATCATATCCGTTAATTGCTGTCCAAATAAGTGGTGTCGTCTGAGTGACTGTTCGATCTGCCAGTCCAAAGCCACCACCTTCAAACAGATCAAGTTGTACTCCACCGCGCACCATGGAGAACTGACGAGAGTCTCCCCAATTGCTTCTCAGGTCGGCGCTAGCAAATTTGGTAAAGACACCATGATCCAGGACCAGCGGGGTGTATTGAGTATAGGTAGACAGGTGGGGAGCGATAGGACCGACAAAATAAAGATTGAACGCACGCCCGTTTCTAATCGTAGTGTGCGAGGCTCCAGCCCCATTAGATCCGCCTTGCAAGTCCCACTCAATAGACGGATTGTATGAAGCGCTGACATGATTCTCAATCAGTCGAATCGGTGTCAGCAGCTCCTTTGTCGCCGGCAGGTTCAATGTCTGCGGTGAGCTCTGCCCAGCTTTATTCGCTGCCAATGGGGGATCGACGTCGGTTGAGGCACCATCAACAGTGCTTGAATTAGACACCACCGGTCCATCAACAACTGTCTGGGACGATGAGCTGGAGGCACCGGTCTGCGAGGCGTTCTGACAGTATCCAGACAGACCGGAGCAGGACAGAAGAATGGCGGACATTATCGCCAGAACGCCTTTGGGTACCATATGTGTATTCAACACTTTGCCGCCTGCGCTCTTGATCAAGCTCTTCTTCGACCTTAATAATGACTCACTTTTAATATGAGTACCAGAATCAGTATATGGATCTGCCACTGGCGATTCAATGCTTGACTAGATGTTTAGGCACTGTCAGTGCTGGGCACGGTGAAGAAATCCACACCAACTTGTAAACTCAGGCACTCTATGAGGAGCACCACTTCACCTGTTGAGTTCTGCCAAGCCAAAAATTACCGAGAAGTATGCTACAGAAATGGTTGTCACGCATTCATAATGTCCTTTCGGAAGAGTTTTAAAGCTTGGACTGTTACACACAGTACATATCCGGTTAATTACAGGCAAAGTCATTTGACTGAACCACCATTCAACCAAACTTGGATCAATAAGTTCTGACATGGAATTACATTAGGTATGAATAGAGTTGCTCTTGGGAGTGGAATAGTTGTCAGCTTGATTGTCACCGCTCCTTTGTGGTTCGGAGTTTGCGGACACTGTCCGCTCGCCCCTGATCAATATTCCCAACTGAGCGCCAAAGCTGTGCCAGCTTTCGCCAGAAGATACAATGCTGATTGCACTCTATGCCACTCGGTATGGCCACGTCTTAACCGGACCGGATACGAATTCAGGCGGCTCGGTTTTAGAATGCCTTATGAGGTCAGCCCCAACAGGACACAATCCCCATCAGCGACGAAAGGCAGTCCTAAGGCTCCAGTAAGCGGACAACAACTTTTCGAGCGAGCCGGTTGTATCGCCTGCCACCCGGATGGTGGCAACATAGTCAACGCTGCCAAACCGCTCAAAGGTGCTGCTTTTCCCTCCAAATATCCCGATGATGATTCAATAGCAAAAGTCGTGAGAGCAGGAATCAAAGGATCAGCTATGCCATCCTACGATGAAACAAAAATATCCTCCTCCGATTTGAACAGCATTATTAAATACATCCGCTCATTGACACAGGCGAACCAGTAAGAACAACCTTTAAGGTCCATTAATAAAGATCCGAAAGAGACTGCATTGCCATCTGTTTAATTCAAAATGGCCACTACTGCCGTGGCAGCATCGCGAGGCAGCCGCTCAAGCTCGATTTTGGCTACGGCAATTACCTGAGTTAAATCAAGAAGTCCGGTCAGATCAACTATCGATGGTCCTGCCAGCAACATAATGCCAGGAATAATCCTGCCGGCATCTCCATATTCGGCGTGCTTCTCAGCCAGCTCTGCTATTGCACTTTCTGTTGTTTTGGTCGTCGTTGCTCGACAAGAACCGTTCTTCGCCTGCAGTCTGATAACTCCGCAGTCGTCAAGAACCCTGAGAGATCGGCTGTGCGAGCTGAAAAGTCCACCAAAATGCCGAGTTGCAATTTCAGATTGATAGACCTGAAAGAACTCCGTCTCGCAGGCAAGACTGGTTGCCCCCAGCGCAACGCGCATCGACTCGGCTGCCCGCTGCCTGCATTCATCTGGCAACAACTGATGTCTAACTTGCGCTTCGCCGGTCAAAGGAGTAGCACCACAAGCAATAGCACGTACAATGCTGGTCTTAGAGTCCACTTCAACCTGCACTTCTATAGTTGCCGGATCTGCCCCCATCCTTTGTACTGCCAAGTAAGCCTCCTGGCGTACACGCAAAATTGCCTCACTGTCAGGGTTAACTATCTGTCTCTCCACAGTTTCGCGCAACAAAGCAAGCGCCACGCCAATTGCTGAAATGACATCAGCATTGTTTGCCAGAGCATGCTTCATACCCATCTGGCTGGCAAGGAAAGGCACCAGAGCTGCGGCGCCACCACCACCTCCTACTAATGTAGTCAGGTCAGAATCAAGCTTGAAGTCAGCAACAAGCTGTTTCACCACCGGCCAGCACTTACCGGCAGCCACAGTAAGCACTTCAGTGGCCAGATCTTCCGGCTGCTTCCCCTCCCTGCAAAGGGCTTGAAACGCCTTACGCACAGCTACTTTGTTACCGGCAGCACAATCACCCTCAGGTACAAGCCCTGCCAGATTGGCAGCACAAGTTGGAGTCAGGCAAACTGAAACATCTGCTCCACGCTCGCAAAAAGCAATATAGTCGGCAGGATCATCCGCTTTGGGCTTAATTGAGTGCACTTCCGGTTCGGACAATTCAGGGGAGAATGAGACATAGCCCATTCCAGCAATATGTGCACTTCGCGGTCCGACATCAACCAATCTGCCTTTGTCCATACGCAACATGGAACCGCCTGCAATACCCACTGTGCGAACATCGAGAGTAGAGAGGTAAACTTTATGCCCGCCGACCTCAGCTGACCTGATTAACGCCTTGCCGTTACGGATTGCAGAGATATCTGTTGAGGTGCCACCGACCTCAAGAAAAACGCCATCTGAGATGCGCAGATACATCATGGCAGCAGCAACGCCTGCAGCCGGACCGGAAAGGATTGTCAGGATTGGACGAGCCCGCATCGAGTCGATATCCATGACACCGCCATCAGAGCGCATAATCATCACAGGCGCAGTAATGCCTGCCTGTCGCACGCTCCGCTCTGTCATGTCAGCACTATCTATCATTTTGGGCAGCATTGAAGCGTTTAACACAGCAGTGCGCGTGCGAATACGCAGACCGTAAAGCTGGCTGACCTGCGATCCGGCCGTAGCGTAAAGACCCATATTCTGAGCAATAGAAAGAGCCCGCAGTTCACAATCTGGATCGTCTACACTGAATGCTTCGCTGATAGCCAGTGCTCCAGCTCCAGCATTCATGAGCCATTCAATTACACGCTTGATCTCATCATCTGACGGCGGTCTTGCAGTGCTAATAAAGCGGTGATAGGTTCTTAAGAACTTGCCTGGAGCAAGCTGAATCTTACCAACATCAGTTGCCATGGCAGCAATCCAGGAGCAGCTTCCCTTCCCCATGCCTATAATACCGACCGGTGCCACATCGCCTTCAAGCAGAGCATTGGTTGCCTGAGTTGTGCTGTGTGCAATGAAGCCGACATCAGCAGGAGAAAGCTTTGTTTCTGCAAGAAGGAGCCGGAGCGACTCGATAATGCCGCATGCCACACCGGAGGGATCCCTGTGCGTAGTAGGCACTTTACTCTTGCCAAGCAGCTCTAAAGTTGCACTGTCAACTGCCACTGCATGGGTGAAAGTGCCACCGACATCAATGCCAATCCGGATCGTCATCTTATGAGCACTCCCTTTGAATCGCCTGCTCCACTCTTTTCATTGACTTGAGGCTTAGTAGGGGCGCATTGCATGCGCCCGGGCGGATACAATCCGCCCCTACGGGTGTCGCGTTATTCAGGAAACGCACTACTAACACATCCACACTTGTCACCAGCGGACAAACCCAAGAGCAGCAGACAAACAGAGCCCACAGACAACGCCAACCCATGCATAAGGGATAGTACGCACTAAAATAGCTTTGGTATCAACTCCTAGATAAGTTGCAATCCAGATATTCTGTGTATTCGTAGGATCACAAACAGACTGAATCTGTCCTACAGACATGAGCATCCCATAAATTGCCGGAGAGGCAAGTGTGCCGCTCTTGCGTATCAGCGCCGCCAGACCGCTTCCCATCCCCCAGACATTTAAGGGTCCACGATACAACGACAGCGGTGCTGCCACAGTAAAGACGATAATGTAAGGCAGTGCATGGCTGGGGATTACTGCTGCAAGCAACGGAGACATAGCTTGTTTAATCGGCTCTGCAGTCACTGCAGCATAAAGCATGCCAATACCAACCATTACAATCACTGCCGGCACTACGCTGGAGACACCTTCGATAATGCTCCGGGTTAATGTGTTCACTGAATTACGCTGCCAGGTGGTGAGCGCTCCAAAGAGCAGTCCGGCCACAAAAGCGGGAATAATCTCCCAGTGGCAAAGCAGAACCAGCACAAGCGGGATAAATGGAGTCGCTAAAGCCAAGCCAGGCAAAGTCGTTGTATTACGTTTGTGCCTGATCAGAGCATAGACAAACAGGAGCAGGAAAGCTGCAAAGACAATCTGTGCTGATACCGGGTCAATAACAGCAGGCTGCCCAGCTTGAGCCGCTCCTGCACCCTTGAACAAGGTGGCATAGGCACAAGCCATCAATACAAGTGACACCACAATATATGGCAGATTAGAGATCTTCTTTAATTCAATCCCAAGAAAAATGAGGACCAGAGCACTCATGACACCAGCGAATGGAACGATAAAACTGACAATGGTGCTCTGCGGTACAGCCAGAAGGTCGATATAAATCTGCCAGTTTGACAGGGTGAACATCCCACCTATGCCTATTCCGAAAAGGAGCAAACTACCAGCTGTGACGCTGCTCAGTCCAATAGATAGCATTACCGGCAGCACTATGGTACCAACCATAATGACTGCACCCAGCCCACCCAAAGTGGAAAACAGCAGAGCTGTCACTGCTGTGAGCAGCAAGCTGAGAATGAAAGGGTTATCTCCACCAAACTCTGCCACCCATCTCACCACTGCTTTGGCAATTCCTTGCCTGTTCATCAGTTCAGCAAGCATTGCACCAAACATTGTGGTCGTATAGGCTACAGCCAGCTGTAGTGAACCTTTTCCAATTACTTGATTGAGAATCTCATCCGGGTGCATTCCACCGATTACTGCGATGAGAATTGCCATGAGCGGAAGCGCCAGCAGTGTTGAGAGCTTGCGTGCATACATGGCGCCGGCCATGACAAGAAAAACTAAAATACAGGCGAATCCGATAAACATCCAATCTCACAAATCACTCAAACAGTTTCAATCGGCTCAAGTATAATGTCTTTTTTGTGACTGAAACAGCCTTGACAGACAATGATCTAAGGGGAGGGAATGGCAACTGGGAAAGGTGGCACCCTTGGCAGCCGTGCAAGCGTAGGCTCTGAACATCTCTAAAATCTGCAATGACAACTTTAAATTGCGTCGTTGTCCTGACGTAAAACACCGACGATATTCGCCCGATCAAGAATGGATATCCCTTAGAACAGCGCCTCAACAAACAGCTCAGGCTCAAAATCACGCAGATCATCGATCTGCTCTCCCAACCCGATCAGCTTAACGGGAACCTTAAGATCTCTCGCGATGCTGAATACAATGCCACCACGAGCAGTACCATCCAGTTTTGTCAGTATCACACCGGTAAGCGGACAGACTTCGGTAAAGACCTTGGCTTGCTGCATCCCGTTTTGTCCAGTAGAAGCATCAATGACTAAAAGCGCCTCCAGTGGACAACCAGCGCCATGCTTGTCTATTACGGAACGCACTTTCTTAAGCTCGGACATAAGGTTGGCTTTGTTGTGCAACCGCCCTGCTGTATCAATTACCAGGACATCATAAGCTTCTTTCCTGGCCTTGGCAATCGCTTGAAAGATCACAGCTCCTGGGTCGGCTCCATCTGCAAGACGAACTATATCCACGCCTGCTCGCTGTGCCCAGATCTCCAACTGCGACTCAGCTGCTGCTCTGAATGTGTCCCCCGCAGCCATCAAGACTTTCTTGCCTTCACTCTTCAAGCGCCAGCATAGTTTGCCGATGCTGGTTGTCTTGCCAGTTCCGTTAACACCCACAACGAGAATCAGGTTGAGTTTACCTTCTTGAAGTTTAAGTCGGCTGCTTGGCGAAGCAGCCAGGATTGCCTTGAATTCGCTGTGCAAAAAAGCCTCCACATTGCGCGAATTCCACGCTTTGGCTTTGGCTTCTCTGCGCAGGTCTTTGACAAGTTTCTCTGCTGTGGAAAGCCCAAGATCAGCTTTGATAAACTTCTCTTCCAGCTCTTCCAGATAATCCTCATCTATCTCTCTGGGCGGCGGCAGATGACGCACCGCTTGCTGAATTGCTTGAGGTAAAGACGGTTCCTCCCACACTTGCGGTGGCGTCTGCACAGGTTCACACTGTTGCAGCTCGCCAAGAGCGACCTGGGGTATTGATTGCAACTCTTCCAGCGCAATGAGTGCTGGAGCTGGTTCAGGTTGGCTAGCAGGTACAGGCTCCGTCAGTCTTTCGTAGTGTAAATCTTGTTGCGACGACCATGACCAGTCACCCTGAGGCGCCACAGGCTGTGACGACCACGACCAATCATTCAACTCCGGCACTACCTGTGGTGCAACATGCCCCCCAGCATCCGCCTTTGCAGAAGTTTCACTATTCTCCCGAGAAGCCTCCTGCACAGCTTCCGGCACGACATCTGGGAGCGGCGCAGCTGCTCCTCCTTCATCATGATCGACAACTGAATCTACTACAGCCTCTTTAGTGCGAGACAAGGCAGCTTTCAACTTAAATAGTGTGCTCCCCCACCAATTCGGTTGCGTGGACTCCCCATTTTCAGCCATTGCTCACCTGCTACTGCTTGACATCGGAAGGCAACTCTCCAATGGCAGGATTGGACAGTAGTCCTGTCTTTCGATAGCTGACAGCGCTGCTCGCCAGATCGCCCAAAATACCATTTACAAATTTGGCTGCTCTCTCATCGGCAAAACGATGTGTCAGCTCCACAGCCTCACTAATGCAAACATTTACCGGTATGTCAGACATAAACAAAGCCTCGGCACAAGCCAACCGCAATATGTCACGATCGATGCTCACCATGCGTTCAACTTTCCATTTGGCCCGAGCCTGGCGAATAAACTCGTCAATCTCGCTGCGGTGTTCGACATATGTCGTGACCAATCGATGAAGAAACTCCTTCACCTCAGATGGCGGAACAACATCAAGACGGTGCTCTGTCGCTGACTGACAGCTCTTACATACAACATTCACAGCAGCAGTGCCGGAATACAGCGCCAACTCTGGCACATCAAGCGCTTCCGATACCAGATGAAGCGCACGTTCGATGAGCTCCAGCTGTTGCCTCAGTTGATCTGTAGTGACAGGAACCGGCGCTAAATCTTGCACCATTTCACTATTAATCGGATGCTCAATTTCAATATCTTCAAGTCCAGCTGCCGCCTGTAACAGCAACCCATTGGCGTCACAAAGTGATTGTTTGGCATAATCGCAAAGCACGCTTACTGCTTTGGCAATCAAGGCAGACAACTCGGTGCTTTCAAGCTTTTCATTCTCTTTGGGCAGTTGCGGTAAGACTATTACTGCCAGTTCCCTTGCCACACTTCTAACTGTCATTAGACCTGGGTTCCTAAAAGAAACGATAATACCTCATGTTAGCACGAGCACTTTTGCAAACTTAAAGACTAAAGGAGCCGGCAGGGACCAATGTATAAACTGTCATCCCCGGACAGATATGCTGCTAGCACAGCGCCTGTGCAGTATGAGCATAAAGCTCCGTTATACTTAAGCACTGGAGGTCTGGGCAATGTCAGGTCTGAGCTCAGGGTGACTTTCTGCCGGCACGAGAGCACTCACAGGTCCAAGCCTGGATGGCACATGGAGAATGTCTATGAGAATAACAGGCGGCAGCGCCAGAGGGAGAGTTATCAACGGACCAGCAGGACTGACAGCAAGGCCAACAGCTTCTAAGATTAGACAGGCTTTCTTTAACATTCTCTGCAATAAAACGCCTCACTCCTGCTTTCTGGATCTCTTTGCCGGTACCGGTCTCATTGGACTGGAGGCTCTCAGTCGAGGCGCTGCCAGTCTTATTGCTGTTGAAGAAAGTAGCAAACTGGCTCATGCCATAGAAGCAGATCTCAGGCGGTTAGGCTTCTTAGGCAAAGTTATCTGTGCCGATGTCCGCAAAGTGCTACCTGTTCTCGAGCCGGGCAGCTTTGACATTATCTATGCCGATCCACCCTATGCAAGCCAGCTTGCCTGTACTGTCATTGCCGGAGTCAGCAGACATGAACTACTCAAACCTGACGGCATACTGGCAATTGAACACTCTCGGGCCGACTCACTTCCAGATGTCGATCTAGCACTGTCCTTATTTGATCGTCGTGAGTATGGGCAAACTGCTGTCAGTTTCTACCGCCAGGTCAGCACACGGCAGAGCTCCAGAACCAGTTCTATCAATTAACAGAGAATGCATTGCCAAGCTATTTGCCTCATTCTTCCTGCTTTGTTTGGTTTAATTTTACTGCACTGAAGTGCGGCTCCGGGAAAACAGGCATCCTGCCTGTGCTCGTTGCGGGGTATTTCAGACGCTCGTGGTGAAGCGTTTTCCACACCCGGGCAAATGCTTTCTTTACCCGCTCCAGCTCCTCTTTAGTAATTCCTGACTCGGTAAACTGTCCATCATCCCAACGGGCTGAAAAAACAGAACCGATAGACTCTTCCACCTCCTCTTGAGTCGGGTCGTCCAAGCTGTGTGTAACAGCCTCAGAGACGTCGGCAAGCATAACTATGGACGCCTCCCGCGACTGCGGTTTCGGTCCTGGATAACGGTAAAAGTCTGCTGCAACATTTTCTATCCCGTCTCTCAAGCATGCCTTATGGAAGAAGTAAGCCATTAAGGTTGTTCCTTGATGTTGCGGTATAAAATCTTGCACTACTCGCGGCAGTCCAAATTTACGCGCCAACGACAGTCCGTCACTCACATGCGCCATCACCCGATCACGACTCTCCTCCGGAGTCATGCTATCGTGCGGATTAATAGCACCAAGTTGATTTTCAATAAAGTATGGCGGGCGGACCATCTTACCAATGTCATGATAAAGCGACCCGGCTCTGACGAGAGTCACATCAGCACCAATTGCTCTAGCACCAGCTTCTGCCAGATTAGCTACAGCCAGACTGTGCTGGTACGTTCCAGGAGCAGCCTCTTCGAGCTGACGCAACAACGGCTGATCTGAAGCTGTCAGTTCAGTTATCGTGAGAGGCGTCACCATGCCAAAAATATCTTCTAGAAACGGCAGACTGCCGATGGCAACAATACAGGAAGAGATACCTCCTAGTGTCTGCAGGAGCAGGTTCTGCACGACTGCAGTGCCGGTCAACGAATGAGTCAAAAAGGAAGCACAGAGAAAACCGAGGGACTGCACAATCCCAATTAAGAAACCACGCACAATAAGCTCATGCCGTTGTTTGACATTAGCGCCTAAAGCTACAGTTGAGGCAGCCAGTAGGGCGATGACATTGTTAATGTTCACCAGGTTGTCAACTTGCAGGAATACAACAATCATAAAAACTAGCGCTGCAGCAACACGCGGTCCAAAGAATACTGTAGCCACCAGTGCTGCTGCAGGGAGTGGGACAAACTGAGGGAAAGTCTGCCCGATAAAGGCAGCTACACCGCACGTCACAACCGACACTGTAAAGAGAAGTCCCAGCGATGCAGGGGAAAAGAGGTGTTTAGGCGCATAAGTGTGCAAAAAGAGCCCGAAGAAGGCCGAAGATGCAATCAAGGAGAACACCAGGCTCAAGATGAGGGCCCAGTCAAGTCTTCTTGTAACTCCCAGCTTTGACAATGTATCAGACATCTCTTTGGCAACAATGCTGCCTTTAGCAGCAATCACCTGTCCTGGCTTAATACACTTCATTACAGGCTTGATGAGAGCAGCAGCACTCTCTGCTTTCACCTTAGTCGCTTCGGCATCTACTACTATGTTTGGCTCCAGAGCTGAGGCAATAACACGGGAAGCAGTCCAGCGAAGCTTATAGCCCCAGCTGTCTGGCAGAAATTCAAGAGCAGTCCGCTCCCAGTCACCTTTGGGAGTATCTGGGAAGAGCGGCTCGAGCTTGAGCAGCTTGCGTGTGGTAGCTTCAATAACGCTCTTTGTTGCTGTCCAAGATTGATCTGCCTCCGAAACAGCAAGATAAAGCAGATCATGATGACCAGACAACCCCGATCCAGAGTAGAGATGCCGCACCTTCTCAATCGCTGATAGCGGCTCAAAGCTCTTATGTTTGCTAGCTGCTGAGCGCCTGGACGCTCCACCACTGCAAGCCCCTGCTTCTGACTGCTGGAGCTTGTTGACAATGCTCTCCTCCAACCGCGGTCGCACCGCTTCTTTGGATAGGTTCCCCGGATGTTCTCCAGTTGGCTGCTGGTGCTCCGGCAGACAAGCTGATCTCACTCGCTGCCAAACTGCAGGAGAGGACTCAATAAGATAAGCCTGCTCCTCTGCAGTAAGAGAAGGCAAAGGCAGCCCACCTGTGTCACGTAGCCAGCCCACCTGAGTCAGTTGCGCCTGGAGCCGGTTCGCAATACGCTGATCGATAGTATGGTCTCGTTCAAGAACAGGAAGCACTGACTGTTTTGCTTTTTCTCGAGCCTGCCTGGTTGCCTCCTTGTCCTCAATAGTGGCTGGATGTACTGCCACAATATCGCTGTTGACCATCTCACCCGGCGCAATAGTGCCGCTCAGAAACTGAGGTGCAGCCAGGGTTAACAGCATTGCCAGTAATCCTGTCGCCGCTACTGCCAACCACAGAAACAATGCAAACCCCGGGTGCGGTTGCAACGCTTTGCTGTTTGCCATTGCCTCAGGTGCCATGAATGCCTTAAAGAACGTCCTTGTCTCTTGTCCTGATTATTCCAGTTGACAACCACTTCAACTTAATATGGTTAGCATCTATTACTTTCCCATCTTAACGCTTTAATCTTCCACAAGTCCGCTGCCGCGGCGAGGGCTTTCTGAGCATGAATTCAGGTTGACAAGGGTCTTGACAAGATAGATGCGCTTGCCTTGCGACTCGTGATAGGTGCGCATCAACAGCTCTGCTAGCAGCCCCATGAGGATGAACTGAACCCCCAACATAAGGAACATAGCTGATAGAACTGGCAGCGGTGTCTGGATAAAGGTGGTGTGGTAGACATATTTGAGCACTACCATCCAGACAAAAGTCAGCACTGCAGCTACAAACGACCAGAGTCCAGCCGATCCAAAAACATAGATAGGCTTGGTGGAATACTCAGCGAGAAACTTTACTGTCAAAAGGTCGAGTATTACCTTACTAGTGCGCCCAATGCCATATTTTGATTTACCGAACTGCCGGCTGTGATGGCTGACAGGTATTTCAGCTACAGTGGCCCCCATCCAGGTAGCATAAATAGGAACAAATCGATGCATCTCGCCGTAAAGGCGAACACCTTTGATTACTTCGCGCCTGTAAGCTTTCAGTGAGCAGCCATAGTCATGAAGCCTCACCCCACTGATAACAGAGATCACTTTATTGGCTATCCAAGAAGGTATAAGGCGGGTTAAAAGCTCATCCTGGCGATTCTTCCGCCAGCCGCTCACTACATCATAGCCTTCTTCCAGTTTGTCCAGAAGCAAGGAAACATCAGCAGGGTCATTTTGCAAGTCAGCATCCAGAGGTACTATGACTCTGCCGTCAGCATAGTCTATTCCGGCTGCCAGTGCAGCTGTCTGTCCAAAATTTCGGGCAAAACGCACGACCTTGACCCTGCCGTCGCCACGAGCAATTGCGTCGAGGTGACTGAAAGAGCTGTCCGTTGAGCCATCATCAATAAAAATTACTTCGAACGACTTACCGAGCCTGCCCACAGACTCACTGATCCGCTCATAAAGACGATCAATATTTTCTTCTTCGTTATATACAGGGACAACTATGGATAGATCGAGACTGGCTTCCTTTTCTCTCAAACCACCCTCCTAGTCAAAGCTCAAAACAGCTATAGAAAACGTTGTGCCATGGTAAGTCATTCTCAAGTTGTTGTTTGCCTATAGAAGTTTTACTTTGATGAATCTTAATTATTACCAGGAGGTGATCTGAAAAATGACTAATTTAAACGTTGCCTCTGGCGACCTGTTCGTTAACTGCTCCAGTGCAAGCTGCAATTAAGCGACCTGGCACACAGTCGGTTTCCTTACCAGAGACTGTCTATACCAATATCAATTATGCCTGAACAACAAAATCTATTTGATCATTCTATGAAGCATACAAGCTTCTCGGTAATAATAAGAGGATGACAATAATCCCAAACAATGACAACAACCTGGGCCACATCGGAAGTTTACAGTCCAACCCTGCCAGGTCGCCTGTAAGCGAGCGCATTAGCCGGCGCTCTGAAGTATTGTCCGGTCGCCAGACCGTCTCCGACCTTGGTGCTGATGCATCGCTCCGACCTGCATCGTTAAAAGAGTACATAGGTCAAACACGGCTGAAAGCAATGCTTGAAATGTCGATTGCTGCGGCAAAATGCCGCGGTGACTCCTTGGACCATGTGCTTTTTTATGGGCCTCCTGGACTGGGAAAGACTACTTTGGCACATGTTATTGCTGCCGAGATGGGTGCAAAGATTCATATGGCTACCGGGCCAAGTTTGGAGAGACCACGGGACATCATAGGACTGGTGCACCAGCTTAATTCAGGCGATGTCCTCTTCATAGATGAGATTCACAGGTTAAGCCGGATTGCCGAAGAGCTGCTATATCCGGCACTTGAGGATTTCGTCATCGATCTGACTACAGGCAAAGGGCATGCTACCCGTTCGATGAGGCTACCGATTCCACGCTTCACCTTAATAGGCGCTACCACCAAAGCGGGCATGATCTCTAACGCCCTGCGCGACCGTTTTGGTTTCGTCTGCAGGTTGGAGTTTTACAGTACAGAAGAGTTAGGCAAAATCGTTCGCCGCACCTCCTCAATTCTAGGCGTCGATATTACCGAAAGCGGAGTGGCGGTTGTAGCCCAACGTGGTCGCGGCACACCCCGAATTGCCAACAGGCTGGTAAGACTGGTAAGAGACTTTGCTCAATACAAACAACGCTCGCCTGTTGACGCCGAACTGGCTGCCGAGGCGCTAGAAACTTATCAGGTAGACGCCTCAGGTCTTGATCCTACAGATAGGCGGTTGCTTGAGATACTGATTGATAGTTATGGTGGCGGTCCGGTGGGCATCGACACTCTTGCAGCAACAATTGGCGAAGACAGCGATACTGTAGAAGATGTTTACGAACCGTTCTTAATTCAAAGCGGCTTAATTCAGCGCACCCCCCGCGGCAGGCTAGCCACGCCGGCAGCTTACCGTCATCTCAAACGGCAAGCCCCCTACGGACAGCTGCCGCTAGACCTGTCCGTTGCACAGGAGGGGGAGGAGTTATAATGCCCAGTTGTCGCAACAGTTGCAAAGCTGTTTCAATCATCTTTGCCGTGGCAATATTCGGAATATGCCTGTGGTCTGCTGTTCTACCAATCCCTCCTTCTTATTCTGCCGATACCGCCCGCGGTGGCGACCGTACAGAGATCAAATCTCAAGCAGTTGACGAGGAATTTGTGATTGGCCGCATAAAATCGGTATCGTCAGCTTCCATAGATCAACAACTGCTTAATAGAACTGGCATGGTAAGCCGACATCAAATTGCTGATGTCGAGATGCTTGAAGGTCGTTATCGCGGAGCCACTTTTATTGTCCCTAATGAGATCACCGATAATCCTTCTTACAACGTAGCAATCAAGCCAGGGCAGGAAGTCATTTTGTCCGTGGTCACCAGCGGAAATGGCAGGCCGGAAGTTAACATCGCCGATTACCGGCGAGAACACCCGCTGCTCTGGCTGCTAGCCGCCTTTCTGGGAGTCTTTCTCCTTTTCGGTGGCAGGCAAGCACTCAAGTCGTTAGCTGGACTTACGATCTGCATCGCTTTAATTCTGCTTGTCTTGTTACCGTTGAGTCTCAAGGGTGTAAATCCCTTGCTTACGGCAGTCTTAATTTGTTTTGGTTCTACGATTGCCACAATGTTGTTTTCGGCAGGACTGTCTCGCAAAGCTCTTTCTGCAATTGCAGGCACTGTCGGTGGTGTCATCATTGCCGGTATTGCCTCCACACTTGTTATTCATACCGCCCCCTTAATTGGACTTTCCAGTGAAGAGGCTCAGATTCTCCGCAGCACAATGATCTCTCAGCCACCTGCTTTTTACAGCGGACTGCTTGCTGCAGGAATGCTAATCGGAGCCCTCGGTGTCATTATGGATGTAGGAATCTCTGTGTCCTCGAGCATCTGGGAAGTTAGCCGAACTAATCGCAGCCTGTCAGTGCATGATTTATACAAGTCCGGCATGAATGTGGGACGAGACATTATGGGTACTATGACAACCACGCTGGTGCTTGCCTATACAGGCACAGCTTTACCGCTCCTGCTCCTGGCTGCTCAAATTCCGTCGACAAAGCTTTTCAATCTGGACCTGGTTGCCACTGAAATTACTGCTGCTCTAGCTGGTAGTCTCGGACTGGTCTGCACAATCCCATTGACAGCATACATTGCTGCCCGGCTCATGTCCAGAAGACGGCGTACTCAAACAGCTGCAGTCGCCAGCAAGGAAGCCCTACATATACAGCATGACACCCAATCAATGAGGAATATTGTGTGAGAGTCTTCTGGGGATGGATTCTATTTGCAGTTGCTGTCGGCAGCATCCTGTTTGGCGGACCAATCCTGGCTATCATTTTCGGCACAGCGGCCTATCTGGCAGGCGAAGAATACATAGCAATGACACGTGCCAAAGGCATGCATCCATCGCCACGTATTATCCGGAGCATGATCATAGCTTACTTCGTGATAGCTGCTGCCCCGGAGATACCGTGGTTGCACTTATCTGCCCAGTTTTCAGAAGATCACTTCCCACTGCTTCTCACCATCGGAGTCTGCATCTCCTTTTTCAGGCTCCTCTTCCGTCAAGAAAGTCCGCCAGCAACAATTGCCGATATTGCCACCACAGTGCTTGGTTTCATTTATCTTGGCTGGATGCCCAGCCATCTTGTCCTGCTGAGAAACCTGACACCACCAGGGCTAGAGCATATCAGCAACCCCTTGCAACAGCCTGGACTGGCTTAT
Source organism: uncultured bacterium (assembly GCA_903835185.1). GTDB lineage: Bacteria > Cyanobacteriota > Vampirovibrionia > Obscuribacterales > Obscuribacteraceae > CAILLX01. The sequence continues at coordinate 26,945 of CAILLX010000049.1, forward strand.
GTCTGGGCAACGCTTTTCATTGTCTGGGCCACAGATGTATTTGCTTATTACGGCGGGAAGAAATTTGGCAAACATCTGCTTTACCCACAAGTCTCTCCAAAAAAGACTATTGAAGGCGCTGCTGTCGGTTTTCTCTCCTCTCTCTTTTGGGCTACGCTGGTCTTTTATGCAGCCGACCACTATCTTTTCCCATGCCATCCATTCGCAGGCAAACTCTGGCTTGCTCCGCTTATGGGAGCTGTGGGCAGCATCGGAGCACAACTGGGCGACTTGTGCGAGTCGCTGCTAAAACGAGACGCCGGAATGAAAGACTCAAGTCAATTGATACCAGGACATGGTGGCATTCTAGATCGAGGCGATAGCCTGATCTTTGCTTCAGCCATCTGTTATTACTGGGTAAAACTAGCTGTGCTTGGAATGATATAGCGTGTGAGTCCGGTCAGTGCACGTGGTAGCCAGCGCAGGTGAGTGGCCGACCACCCTAGGGACCCGGTCACCAACAGCACAAAGCACCCGCTCATATTTAATCTGATTTGCTTATGCAGCTATCCTTCCACGGGTAGATGATCCAGAATCTGTTGACGCAGTTGCCGAGCTTCGCCATTTACTAGCGAAGAAAAACGGCCGTCTTTGTCAGTTATTTTTATAAGCAAATCAGTTTTGTGGGCGTCAGCTTGGAATATGATTTTTGCCTCCAGCGGCACATCTATCATTTGGCTTTGACAAACAGCCTTTATTGTCCGCCGTGCAATTGCTTTGTGTGTTTCAGAAAATAGACTGGCTTCCCATCCATTCTTACGGAATGCCTCTGCCAGACCCTCCTGGACCTCGTTCAGCTCAAAGGGTGAAAGCAAGTAAGCAATACCTTCCTGAGGACGCAGGATAATTTTGCTGTCATAGAGACTTAGCACAATTGATGCTTCGGTCATCTCGCCGTCGTCCAACCGTTTGATGTCGTCTATTTCTTGGACTTTGGCTTTGAAGGTGTGAATTGCTCCTTCCGGAAGAATCAGGTCAAACTCTTCCAAGGATTTACGCTGGTGCGCGGATACTATTTTTTGCCAGACTTCCGGAAGGAACCTTCCGGTCAACAGCCCCCTATCGCCCCGCCATTCCGCGGACTCTGTAGTAGTTGTTAATTCAGCGAAGTCGAGAGTGATGAAGCGAATTCTGCGCCACTGTCGATAAAGCTTATCACCAACAAAGACCCTGACCGGGCCTTCAGCCAACTCAGGAAGAAGCCCCTGTTGCGCTGCCGCTTCTATTAAAACAGGCTCCATCTTATCCGGAGCATTAACTGCAGTGGAGTAACCCGTATAAGCTTCTAAAATTATTGTATTGTCAGGCACTATGGGATCGTACTCAAGATCGGTTATTACGAGTTGTTTTAATCGATCAGCGTGTTTGTTGCGCAACTTTAGATCAATTGATGGTATCACCGGTGGTAGCTTCAATAAAGGCAGGTGTGCCATATGTTCGTCGATTATCCTGCGCACATCGTCAGGTAGCCTCAAATCAAAACGGCTGCGGCTCCAGGCTTCCTTAATTCGGTCCAGTGTTTCGTGTACCGTTACTGCAGCCAGTCGCTCCGAGGCTTTCGCCTGAGCAGCCATTTTCTTAAATTCCTCCAAGGTAACATCGCGAAAATCCTTCGTGCCTCCTAAATTTAGCCCCAGTGTCTCTTTCTCGCCAATGTAAGCGATGCTGGGCACAAAATCATATGCCGGCGAAAGTATTGGCTTTCTCGGGTCAAGATACAGCAAGGTCCAGTTCTTTAAGTGCATGTCGCCATTGCCAATAACGACCGTGAACACCAGGCGCCGGATGAATTCAGTAAAACTTTCTTCCCCGCTTTCCATCCACAGGACGCGTGCAATATGAGAATAGCCAGCCTTCTCATATTTGTCTTTAGGGTAGACACCATACACCTGGGCAAAGTCCTCCATGTGGATTCTGCCACCGGTGGCGGTGCGGTCAAAGCGCTTTACTGCCAGGCTGTCGGCAACGGATGACCTGAATCCTTCCGGCAAACCTTCAATTGAAGTTGTCGGAACCAGCTTAAATTCAGGCACGGTGATACCGACCTGACGCGCAAGAGTGAGCATGGAGTATTCGGTTTCCGGCACTTGCAAATGTCTTTCACTGGGCAATTTCACTATCCAGGACCCTCCAGCACCATTGGCAGGTACAGTAAAACCGCCTTGCGCTTCAGCAATAGCGGAGAACTTAAGCTGCACTCCAGCAAGCGAAAACCTGAGCAGTGGAGACTGCTGATCGGCATGCTCCAAATGTTGCGCGTCCATGCCCTGTGACAACTCTCCAAGTGGCTCAACGATGACTGCGCCGGGAAGATCCAAGCCCAATCCTGCCAGTAAGTAAAATTCGCGCTGAGAATTGATTTCCAATTTGCGCGCTAGATAATCCCTTAAGCGGCCTTCCGGGAGAAGGTTGGAAAAAAACGGCGAAAGACGGGTGCCTGTGCGTGACTTTCCCAGCATGAGCCCGCCATCGGGAGCTTTGAATGAAAGGCTCAAGACCGGGCGTTCACTGTCATTTGCATAGTCAGGATCAAAAGCAAATATGATGGTTTCATCGGTCAGGCGCGTAAGGGTGCCGACTGATCGGTCATTTAAGCACACAGATAAGGTATCCGGGCGAAGTTTTTTATTAGCGATCAAAGGCTGTCCTCCTCTGAGTCGTCGAGCGTGTATAGAGGCTTAACCTGTGTCCGTGCGGCTTTTCCCTCGCCAACAACAGAACTCACCGTTGATACCATAGTCGCTGGCACAAGCATCAATTCCAGCCCAAGATAGCGAGCGATCTCCACAATTCCACTGAGGCGAATGTCCAGCCGGCCGCTCTCCAGTCTGGAAATGTAGCTCTGAGGTAGTCCTAGCCGCCTTCCTAATTCTGTCTGGGACAGGTTCTTGGCTTTGCGAGCTTGGGCAATCGAGGCTATAAGTGGTTGGATGGCAGCAGCATGCTTCATAAGAGATACCTCAATTAGATTATATCTGATTAGATATGAATTTGTCACACCTAATTATATTACATTGGATATAGTCTATCTGGAATATATCTCAATAGATATAGTTAGCCTGGCGGGAAGTTGCAAATCAAGGCGCAGCTCCGTCCTTCACATTTCCTCTTGCACCTGACAGTCTGTTCATGGCGATGACAATGCCGCTGCCACTCCGCTGGTGGTTTCCCATAGCACCGAAATAGGAACAGCCTGAATATTGCGGTCAATGCCGATCACGTGAGCGCCGGCATAAAGAACAATGCCGCGATGGAACTTGCTGCCGGTCAAATCCCTGAGCGTTTGCAACCCAGTTGATGCACCACGTGCTAAGGAATTTGCCTTGCATTCAATGCCGACAATCCGTCCATCACGCGCTTCCAGCACGAAGTCGACCTCATCTCCGTTTTCAGTGCGAAAGTGATAAAGTCTGGGAGCGATCTCGCTCCAGGAAATTTGTTTAATCAACTCCATCAACACAAAATTTTCAAGCACCATCCCCAGCATCGAGCCGTCGCGGGCAATTGCCTTGGCGTCCCGTCCGATCAGATGGCATAGCAATCCGGTGTCGTTGAGATAGAGCTTGGGAGACTTGACCAGTCGTTTGCCTAAATTGCCGAACCATGGTGGCACTGGAATTACCAAAAAGAGTAATTCCAAAAGTGACAAATAGGTTTTGACGGTTGTCTGTTTCATCTCCATCGATCGTGCGAGATCTGAATAATTCAAGAGCCCGCCTGCGCGAGAGGCGATCAGCTCTAGTAGCTTGGGCATAAGTGTAAGCTGTTCAATATTGCGCAGGTCACGAACGTCTCTTTCGATCAACGTTGTAATGTAGCTGTCGAACCAGTTCTTGCGTCTGTCCGCCTCTCGTTTTGTCGCATCCGGATAACCGCCGGCACTGATCACGTCTACCAGTTCAGTTAGCTCAGGGCTATGTCTGGCGGTAAGCTTTTGATCACCAAATATGGTATCAACAAACGATTCGCGGACCCCGCGAATCTCACCTTGAGACAACGGCCACAGAGTACGGATCTCGATGCGGCCAACCAGAGTATCGGCTACCCTGGGCAAGGACAGGACATTGGCCGAGCCGGTCAGAAAGAACCGTCCTGGGCGCCGGTTGCGATCAACCGAGTATTTGATCGGCAGCATCAACTCCGGTGCTCGTTGTATCTCATCAATGATTACACTCTCAGGCAACGACTCTACGAAACTCTGCGGATCGTTGCGAGCGGTGTTCAGCAGCGCCAGGTCATCGAATGACAGGTATTCCGGGGATGCCGAACCGGCAAACAAAGCCTTGATCAGGGTGCTCTTGCCGGTCTGGCGGGCGCCGTTGACCAGCACAACAGGAGTATCGGATGCGGCCTCAAGAAGGGCTTTTTTGATGTTTCGGGGATACCACATGAGAATATCTTAGCATAAAGAGTTGGAAATTGACTTTTGGAAAGCTAATTTCCGCCAAGAAGGAGAGCATAAGATGCCCAAACCTTTGGCCGGCTAAGGAATAACAATGTCTTGAAAAGTTGACATCAAAGACTGACCCAACGGTTTTTTATGCTCTCGTCCATTATCATCTTCACAGCTACTGGCACTGCTTGTAAGGTCCTTGACTGCTCTTGAGTTGGGCAAGAATTGCAGCGTTCCTCAGCAGTTCCTGAGCAAGTCTCCTTGCACTAGGATTGCTGGAATACACCAAGTGATTTAACGGAGACACTTGCGAAAGCGCTGATACCAATGAGAACTCTGCTGTATACGCTGTTACCCCTCCCTCTAAGCTATGCTTCTGCACTCCTCTGTATCCAATCAGTTTTGCTGGATTCAAAGCATCAAATCCCATCTGTGTTCTTGTCAGAAGCACAAGATTGCCCATATTTGGATCAATGCTCTGATTGCCTGACACAACACTTACTTCACCTGTGTGCGAATCAGACAGATTGAACACGCACAGGCTGTCTGTTGTTCTCATCAAGAACACTACTGCTCCCTTGGCGACAAACACGCTGCCAAAGTCAGTATGAACAGTGATGTCTGCCTCGGGTGCCAGCAACAGATTGCCACTGATGAGCTTCAACGCGCCCGATCCTTCGAAATTAACAACAGCAAAATGGGTGCTGTTCATCTGCTCAACTATAGCCGCTGTCACATCTGCCGAAACAAACAACGCTCCTGGAATGCCGCCTGGTACTGGCGTTCTGTATGTGCCGGTAAACGTGGCTACTGTATTTGTAGTTACGGACGGCTCACTTGGAGGTGTCAAATCTGTTGCTACCCTCACCACTCCGACGAGATAAGCAGTATTTGGTTCTCCCAAGTAACCCAAGAGAAGCGATGTACCACCAGTAGTTCCTTCTGTACCAGGTGTAACCGGCGTTGGTGTTGGTGGCACCGGCGGTGTCGGAGCTGCCGAAACAGTAACCACAGGAGCATTAATGTCTTGATTGAATATTGTTATATGTCCACCCCAGGTTGTTGCCCTGGAATAGTTGTAATTGATGCCAGTTGTAGGTGTAATCAGCACAGCGGGAGGTATTACTGATAGATCAGAGTCAAGGTATCCAAAAGTCACACCAGTACCGGCATTAATAGCCGATCCGACGCCAGCAATCAGTGTAATATCGCCAGTCTGCCCACCATTGAAACCAACCGTCCCATTTGAATCAGTATCCATGGCTACAATATAGCCGTTGTTAACCACATTCAAAATACCATTGACCTGTCTGAATTCAACACTGGTGAATAAACTTGTCCCACCCGCCTGAATCCTGTTGTTGTTCGTTATTGTCTCTGCTTCCAACACAATGCGGCCAGTTGTAGCCGAGATGGTTCCATAGTTCGTTATTGTGTCTGCGCTAAGCTCATTATTCCCATGTGAACTATTGATATTTCCGCTAACAGTAATATCCCCATCTGCTGTCAGGCTAACCGTTGACCCTTGTATGGTGTGCGAATTTTGCGCAATGTCAGTGCCTGCAGACATGACTACAGACCCAGCGGCAGTCACATTGTCATTCAACACAATATCGCCGAGCAAGGACGTGAGGCTTACCGTGTTGCCAGAGATATCTCCACCAACCAGGCAGAATATCTGTCCATACGACACCAAATTCACGCCCGCAGTAGAGGAACCAACAGTTCCATCTATTTGGATAGTACCACCAAGAGCTGAGTTGCTCAACTCAAAAGCACCAGTCCCACCTGCCCCACCTATCAAATGAATATCATCTCCAGAATTGTCAGTAATATAGGCGCCATGTTGAGCAATCGCGATGAGCTGCACCAGATCTGCCCCTATCAACGAACTAGCAATCTCAACCTTCGCACTACTGCTACCTATAGCATTGCCTGCCTGCAAAGTTATGGCAGGACTCACCAAAATACCACTGCTCTGTGTAATATTGCCAATGCCAAATGTCTGAGCGCTCAATGTGACTGAATCAACTCCTATAACATTACCCGCCAACGCTATACTGCCGTTGTTGGATACCAGTTGTACCTGCTTGCCAGTAACAGATCCGCCAGCCACAACCGAGAGGTCACCATCTGAATTCAACAATACAAGTCCATTGCTTGCGGACACTCCAGCACTCACTGCTATAGTCCCACCAGACCCTGTGCCTGTGACGACCTCAAACAGTATTGTGCCAGCTGATGATGTTCCACTAATCGTTACAGCATCTCCTGCGCCATCTCCAATATACGCAGCTTGACCAGCCGTTACCGTCAAGCTCACGGCGCCGCTGCCAGTACTGGCTCTTCGTATAGCCACCGGCAATACACCACCAATGTTTCCTAAAGTTGAAGTCAACGATATCGTTGGGCTGCATATGATTCCCGTTGTTGTCGCCGTTATGTCACCAGTGGTGGCGACCAACGTTGCTGCCCCTGTCATCGCGTAAACATTGCCAATCGCTATCGAAGCGCCAGTAAGGTTCAGCGCTGTCAAACTAGTGTTATCCACACTTGTCGTGATTGCTCCTGCTGAACTGACCGTCAATGACTGAGCACCAAATCCTTGCAATTGCAGGTCAGTTGTTCCATTGTTCAAGTCAATTGCTCCACTTCCAGTACCAGCCAAAGCTACAACACTGTTTGCCTGACCGAGGTTCGCACTGCCACCATTAGGTAGATTGACAGTCAATAATGCCGTCGTAATCGCACCAGCTGTTTGCGTCATCGCAGATATGCCAGAATTGCCTGCAGTAAGAGCCACAGAACTGCCACTGATACTTCCGCCAAGTGCTATCCGACCTACTGTCGCCACCAAAGCTTTGCTTCCTGTGCCGACCAAGCTCCCGCCTGTGACAATGTTCACATCACCATTATCAGAAGTGATGTTAGTCGTTCCATTTCCAGTGAATGCGCCACTGAGCCTGATGTTGAAGTCAGTTGCCTCCAAAGTTGCTGCGCCACTGACCGTATAGGCATTACTTATTATGATTGCCCTGCCGGTCAAGGACAAACCAGTCAACCCAGTATTATCTGAACTGGTTGTAATGGCTCCTGCGTGAGTCACTGTGAGCGATTGAGTCCCAAAACCCAACAGAAGCAAAGCATTAGTATCATTATTAAAAACTATCGAACCAGTACCACTACCCGCTAAATATGCCACATCATTCGCCTGGCTCAACGTCCCGGTGCCGCCATTTGGTAAATTCACAGTCAATGTCCCTGCCGTGTTTATTATTCCAGCCGTCTGGGTCATCGCACTTACAGTGGAATCTCCTGCTGTCAATGTGATTGCGCTTCCGTTCACATTTCCACCCAACGCTATCTGACCGACTGTCGCGACAAGCGCCTTACTGCCTGTCCCAATAACGCTCCCACCAGTCAGGATGCTCACATTCCCTGCATCTGACGTCATGCTCGTTACGCCATTGCCAGTAAACACTCCACTGATTGCCACATTGCCTGTCGTGGCTTCTAACGTTGCTGCACCGCTCACTGTATAAGCATTGCTTATCGCTATCGAAGTACCAGTTAAGCTCAGTCCTGTAAATCCAGTATTGTCAGCACCTGTTGTGATTGCCCCTGCCGCACTCACTGTCAATGACTGCGCACCGAATCCTTGCAATTGCAATGGATTTGTTCCGTTGCTAAACACTATCGGTCCTGTTCCGCTGCCAGCAAGTGTCCCAACATTGTTGGTCTGACTCAACGTTGCTGTACCACCACTTGGCAGATTCACAGTCAACGATGGCGCCGTAATCGCACCAGCTGTTTGCACTATCGCAGACGCTCCAGAATTGCCTGCAGTAAGAGCCACAGAACTTCCGTTCACATCCCCACCCAACGCTATCTGACCGACTGTCGCGACAAGCGCCTTACTGCCTGTCCCAATAACACTCCCACCTGTCAGGATGCTCACATTCCCTGCATCCGACGTCATGCTCGTTACACCATTGCCAGTAAACACCCCGCTGATTGCCACATCACCTGTTGTGGCTTCTAACGTCGCAACACCGCTTACCATGTAAGCATTGCTTATCGCGATCGAAGCACCGGTTAAGCTCAATCCTGTAAATCCAGTATTGTCAGCACCTGTCGTGATTGCTCCGGCTAACGTCACTGTCAATGACTGACCACCAAATCCCAGCAATTGCAAATCAGTGGATCCATTGTTGAATTGAATCGATCCGACACCTGACGCTCCCAGGGCACCCACGCTATTTGCTCCAGATAGCATTGCCACTGGACTGCCACTACTAGCCAGGTTCACTGTTAATACACCTGCTGATATGGCACCAGATTCCTGGATGGCGCTGGCTGTATTGTCACCAGCAGTAAGATATACAGTTCCACTATGAGTACCAGTCACATTGCCATTCAACGTGATAGTTCCATTGGTAGCTGTAATACCAACTTGATCAGCCGACACAAGTGTTGAATCACCCAACACAAAATTATTGGCTGCCGTCAATGCCACAGAAGTGCTACCAGTGACATTCGCGTTGACATTCAAATTACCCACTGTCGTTCCGACATTTGCTCTTAGATCAACAGTTGTTCCGCTCACTTCACCGCTTACTGTCATGTCACCTGTCGATGCAACTTGAACCGCGCCCTGGGCACTAGCTGACACAAGCTCAAGCGCCTTGGAGTTTGAAACCCATGCATTTCCACTAGGCGCGCTCAAACTCACATAAGTCGAATCTGTTACTAGAGGACTGGAACCACTTGTTCCAATATTCCCTGAGTTCGATGTCAAATACAAAATGTTAGCAAGAACATTGGAAACATCAGTAATACTCGCACCAGATGTAAGGTAAGTGCTCGATCCTACCAACTGGTGATTAATATTCAATGCTCCAGTAACGCGTATCACAACAGCGTTTGCCGAAATTAACCCGTTCGAAGTGAAATCATTACTTCCAGTAATGTGAATCTCGGTTCCACCTGTCATTGAACCTGTACCAGAGACTATAACGTCTCCAGGAGATGTTCCAGCGCTGGCAATCAGCCAAACAACACTTCCAGAAATATTGCCATCAACCTGAATATTCCCATTTGCACTCAGAACCAATTGATTGGCGGCATGTACACCCGTCACAGTCAGACTGCCTGTACCACTCACATCCAGATTGTTTCCAATCGTTCCGCTGGTTGCAAACGTCATATCGCCAATGTTCGTTATCCATGCGTCCCCATTAGCAGAAACTGTCAGCGACGAAACAGACGTGACTAACCGACTGACTGCGCTACTACCTATACTTCCTGCGGTCGACGTCACACTCAACGCGCTTGCTGTAACCTGCGACACATCCGTGATGCTATCGTGCGATGTCAAGCTCACCGTCCCACCGCTCGTTCCTGTAACTGTGTCTCCCAGGCTTATCGCTCCACCTGTCGCTGTCAAACTGACAGTCGGCGCGCTTATCGTGTTGCCAGTTCCAGCTGTCGTCAGATTGTGCGCTGCCGTCATCGTCACAGATGTCGTTCCGCTTATGTAACCACCTGATGTCACCAATATATCCCCAGAACCCGCAGTCTCTGTAATCACAATCGTGTCACCAGTGACTGGACCGGTTATCGTCAAATCTGCATTCAACGAGAACACTCCACTGACTACTGCTGAGGTCAACGTGAGGTCACCACTGTTCTTGATCCACGCGCTGCCCGCGTGAGCACTCACTGACATCGTTTCAGCTGACGTCGCCAACGCTGTAGTTGAGCTACCAATATCCCCTGCTGTCGATGTCAGATTCAACGTGCTAGAAAACACATTGGTCACATTCGTGATGTTACCGTTTGATGTCAAACTCACTGTCCCGCTGCTTGTTCCAGTAACTGCTGCGCCAAGGTTGACAACTGCTCCGCTTGCTGACGCCGTCAGGTTTACAGTATTGGCACTTATCGCTCCACTATTCGTCAATATTCCAGCATTGCTCGCTGCTAACGCGAACGTACCGGTTGTGGTATTTGCTCCTGACGCGCCAATCGTTACTGTATTGGTGCCGCCATCTGTGTACGTATCAAGTATATTCACTGAACCATTCGCAGCATTGGCTGTAAGAGTCCCTGCCACTACTGCCAGTGCTGTCGTTCCGCCTATGCTTCCATGCGTCGATGTCAGGTTCAACGTACCTGCTGTCACTTGCGTCACATCTGTTATGTCTCCATCCGACGTAAGGTTCACTGTCCTTCCATTTACCGCTGACGGCAACGCAATTACTCCCCCTGTTGCTGAAGCTGTCAAACTTACTGTATGACCACCTATCGCTCCGCTATTCGTTAGCGTGGTTGCTCCATTTGCTTCAAACGCAAACGCACCGCTTGCTGTGTTCGCTCCAGACGCTCCTATCGTCACCGTCCCTGTCGCTGTATCCAATATATTCACTGAACCATTTGCTGCATTCGCCGACACATTCGGTGACACCACCGTCAGCGCTGTCGTTCCACCTATGTCCCCTGCTGTCGACGTCAGGTTCAACGTGCTCGCTGTTACCTTCGACACATCCGTGATGCTATCGTGCGATGTCATGTTCACGGTTGTACCTGTCACTGCGCCACCAAGACTTATTCGAGCACCTGTTGCTGTCAGGTTTACAGTAGTCGCGCCTATTGTGCTTCCAGTCCCTGCCGTCACAACACTATCTGCTGCCAACAACGTCGCTGATGTCGTGCCGCTCACTGTCCCACTACCACTCAAAAAGATGTCACCGGCTGTTGTCGTCAGCCCTACCGTCGCTCCGCTTACCGCTCCGACGACTGTCAACTGTCCGCCCGCACTCAACTGCAACACGCTGAGCTTGTCCCGTTCATAGTTGAAAATTTAGTTGATCCCCTCCAGGACTAGCCTGGTAAGGTTTTGGTTACAACAACAAAGCCACTTTTAAAGAGGATCAACTATGAAAAAATCATCCAACATTAGAGCCCTTCGCGT
>CAILLX010000050.1 GCA_903835185.1 uncultured bacterium
AATGAGAAACGAAAAACCAGATCAAAATGGGTAAGTAGAAAACATGCCAGCGTCACTTCGCTCCTACTACCCCATAAACCGCCTCCTGACAGCGGGGCCGTTTTCACCGGACAAGGGTGTCACCTTCGCCGGAATACGCACCTGGTGCTGGTGGCAGAGATTGGGGGGCATAAACGGCTGGAGACAACGAAGCGGTACACGTTGCCAACGGAAAAAGATCGGGAGCGAGCGATAGCGGGGCTGTCACTGGGCGACTAGGGCACATATTCGACAGAACTTTGGCCCGGCAATACATACAACGCGTTGAGATAGCCAACCGTTGCAATCGAGAAGCCATCAAATTACGGGACTAGACTTCCAGCTTCTTCTGATGATTCTCGATGGTAGCTATCAGTGCACTGTCCATAGGTAGACTGGTCTTAAATTCTGACCAACGATCACGGAAGGCATCTACAGTTTCTTTCATGATTCGGACTATAAGATTTTCAGGCAGCTCTGCTTTCACAGCCATTCTTCGAAAATGCGATTCATCAATATTGCTCATGCGCTTCTCACCCGCAATGCTGAGAGCAAGCATGGGATCAGGCAAGTAATTGATTGTGGAGACAAAGTCATACGCTGGGGAAAGAACAGGCTGTTGCGGACGAGTGTATAACACAGACCAGTTCTTGAGATGCATGTCTGCATTGCCAATTAACAATGTAAAAGTCAATCTGCGCACAAATTCGGTCAATTGTTCAGCGCCGGATTCTTTAAATAGAACGGTTGCTATGCCACCATAACTGACACGAGAGTATTTTTCGTGCGGATAGAGACCATACACTTGAGCAAAGTCTTCCATGTGAACGCGCTTAGTCCCATCTCGATCAAAACGCTTCACAATCAGGCTTTCACCGAAATTCTCAGGAAGATCGTGAGGCAGACCCTTTATAGAAGTTGTTGGACGCAATTCCACGTGAGCCACCTGCATACCTATGGCTCGTGCCATCATCATCATCGAGTATTCGTTCTGAGGAACATTGGGAAATCGCGTGGATGGCAGTTTGACTATATAGGAGCCACCGACCCCATGAGCAGGAATGGTCAATCCACCGGACGCTTCCATCAGCGCAGAGAACTTCAGCTGTATTCCGGCCAAAGAGAAGCGCAGTACCTCGGATGTCTGCTGTCCGTGTTCTTCGTAGAGCAGGTCAATCACACCAGGGGACGCGGGCAGCTTACCCTCTTCGATAGGCTGCAATAGGACAGCACCTGGGAGGTCTTCTCTCAGAGCATTAAGCAAGTGAAACTCTCTTTGGGGCTTGAGACCAGCCTGGGCAGCCAGGTAGTCACGGAGAGCGCCTTCTGGCAGCAAGTTGGAGAAAAACGTTGGGAGGCGCGTACGAGAGGAAATGGCTTCACGACTCATGCTCCCATCATGCTCTTTCATCGAGAGAGTGAGTATAGGATCACCTTTGTCCCAGTCATATTTGGGATCAGGGTCAAACCTGTGATTATCACCTTCGAACCATGTCAAAGTCCCGACCAGTTTATCCCCCAAGAAGACAGCCAGGGTTTTAGATTTGGTCGACAAGCTGACTTGGTCAATAGGCTTCTTATTCTTCATCGCTGTCTTCGTCTGGTTCATATGCGGACCTATAAAGCTGTCGGCGATTCATCTCCTGGTCGTCCGCAAGCGCCCATTCGACCATCGGAAGTTCGTGTCTATTAATAAAAAACACCTGTAAATCAACTAAGCGAGCAATTTCTATCAACTTGCTGGTGCGCAGATCGGTTTTTCCAGCCTCAATACGGGCCACATAGCTTTGGGGTAAGCCCAGCAGATCAGCTAGCTGCTTCTGCGTCAAGCCCTTTTTCTTACGAGCGTTGGTCAACAGCTCGGCTATAGATTTGACAGTATAGCTTCTCATACCTCGATTATACCCCATGAGATATATTTTGCACGCAAATATACCCTAAAAGTTATCAAGCCGAGGTGAGATGACGGGATTCAGGCTACCCCAAAAGCCATTTTTGAGTGCTTATTGAGAAATCAGATTATCGGACGCCATTTAATTAAAAAGCCAAAGCCAGTGCTAGCGGCTGTTCCCAGCTTTTAATATTCAAGAATAAAACATAAGGAGTATTATCAGCAGGTCCATGGCCACCGCCCGTGCCTCTGCCTAATCAGCCACCACCGGCGCCACCAATCTCACCATCAACCATAATACCAGATGTCGGCACCACCAGAAACAATACGGACAACTAGGGTAATCAGCCCCCGAGACACGATTTCTTCTGCTAAGCTGCTTTGCAACACTGGACTAATTCGCTGAAACAGGTGCGTGCCAAAGATTTCAGGTACTCAGAGTGTATCCATCTGTGCCAGCGCCAGAGTGAACAAAACTTGCGTCCTGCACTCTTTTGTTCGTCAAAAGTACACCAAAGTTGTTAGGAGCGGGAAAATCCTTGCTGGTCCAATGTTTTCCTGTGAACAGAACTGGCTGTTTGTTCACCTAAGCGATCAGCGCAAGGGGATATCAAGCAGCTTAGCAGAGGTTTTCGTACGACCGGGGCTGATCACCCAAAGTGTGCTCCTCCAGAACATTAAACTGTGCTGGTTTATATCTCTGCGCGAACCTCCCAATGCTCCACTCAGTGGGGCTTTTCCCATACTACAAATCTATGAATTATCTCTACCTGTTCACCCATTAACTGCCTGAATATCTGACTGGATATGGGCTGAACAAGATTACTAGTCCTCCATACTAACTTACTGAGCCACCCCTCTTACCCTTGCTATGCCTCCCCTGTTCTCTTTACCCTCTCCTTATCTTTCAGTTTCGCTAACGCATTGCAGGACACTAACTACCAGCATTCGCCCACCCGACACAGATTCCAATCCATGAGACAGCTCGGAAGCTGTTGTGGGTAAGGCTTTGGTGTCCGATTTGCCTTGCGTGAATTCGCGGAATTGTTGAGGCTGCCTCTGGGTAGAAGCGGCAACTGTAAGCCAAGGAAGGAGACACGCAAATGAACTTCGCATCGGAAGAGGCATTGGCCGCGTACTTCTGGAAGAACCCGGGACTGAAGGTCCTGGAGCTCGACAACAACCCCACCCTCACCAGCCTGCCGCAGCTGCCCAGCTCGCTGACCTATCTCCGGGTCTACAACAACCCCGCCCTCACCAGCCTGCCGCAGCTGCCCAGCTCGCTGACCTATCTCCTGGTCGACAACAACCCCGCCCTCACCAGCCTGCCGCAGCTGCCCAGCTCGCTGACCTATCTCCTGGTCTACAACAACCCCGCCCTCACCAGCCTGCCGCAGCTGCCCAGCTCGCTGACCGAGCTCCTGGTCTACAACAACCCCGCCCTCACCAGCCTGCCGCAGCTGCCCAGCTCGCTGACCTATCTCCGGGTCGCAAACTGCCCGGGCCTCACCAGCAACAATCTGAGGGTGGGTAAGCTCACCATCTGCATCCGCTAGGTGCGAGAGTTCCCACGAACGTAATGTGCATTACCAGCATTCGCTAACCAGGCGAGTGTCTGGTAATGCACATTATGTTTCATTCCAGCATTTAACGAACCCAACACGCGTGTATGTGCGGATTTTGGAAGGAGCCATTATTATGTCATGGGCACTCATCACGGCTCTGGTCGTCAGTGTATTGACTTCTGGGTTCGGTTCTCTCACATTCGTGAGGACTATGGACAAGCTCGACAACAAAGGCGATACGAAAGTCGACACGCCCATCGAGTACGGCGTCTATTGGATGATCAGCGGGATAATCGCAGGAATTAGCGGCTACCTCACCTATACCGTCTTCAATACCTACGGCGCTGTCGCAGCAGCAATAGCATCAGTAGCATCGCTGGCAACCGCCCCGGTATGCGCCATAGCCCTCGGGGGCGTCGCGGGCACTCTCTACATCATTTTCGTGAAGATACCATTTGCTGCACAATACTTGGTAGAGGGTACCTCGGACAAACTGTCGAAACTGTTTGAAGAGCTACGACAGGAAGTCGCCTTGCTGGATGAACAGCAAGCTGGTCCTCCGGTGAAGGGCACCTGCCCTGTGTGTAGTAAGGAGCTATCCATCGGGAAAGTCGTCTACTGTAAAGAGTGTGACGTCCCACATCACGAGGATTGTTGGAAGTATAACGAGCGGTGCGGAATCATGGGTTGCGGCTGCACAACGTTCTGCATTCAACCGAAGGCAAAACGTTCAAAGGACGACTATTGCCCGGACCTTCCGTCGTGAGCGGCTTGCGCCGCAGATGACTCAACGAAGGTCTCAGTACAGTAGAACACCAGACTGATGAGTAGAAGGCAGCAAGATAGTACCACTCAAGTTGGTTCTATCTCCGCCTTTCCACTCATTTTTGGCAAATGTTACGATGTTTTATAGTACGTCATATTTGACACCACCAACAGTGCTCTGTCCTTCACTGCACATGTTCAGTAGCTTTAATTCCCACCTGAAAAGCCTCGTCTGTTCAGCCTTCCGGGCTGTTATTGCCGAAAGTGAAACATAATCGCCGTTATATTCATAATGGCAACCAGCCAGTCACGCCGCCTCTGACTTCTTAAAGCTAAAAGACACTTTTGTCCCGAGCTTCGCCAGATACTTGAGAAGCAGATCCACACTGAAGTATTTTGTGTTAAAGCTCATGATTTCTGCAACTCTGGGCTGTCCTACTCCCAGAATTTTGGCTGCCTCTCGCTGTGACCAACCATTCTCCTGAATGATGTCTCTCACCTTGAGCATCAGCTCTGCCCTCGCTAGCAGGTTTGCCGCCTCGGCATCGCTATAGCCTATGTCCTTAAAGACATTGCCTGAGCTGTGCTCTACATCAAATTTTGATTCATCCACGTCTGATTTTTTGCATCTCGGCATATGCTGCCCTCGCTTTATTCAAGTCTTGCTGTGATGTCTTCTGCGTCTTCTTCTCAAAACAGTGGAGCACGTACACTGCCTCTTGAAACTTTGCCACACAGATCACCCTGTGTTCATGCGGCTTATGGATGCGGATCTCGAAAGCACCAGCGCCTACATCCTTCATGGGCTTCCAGTCGTCTGGCTGCCGTCCTAGCTGGACCATCCAAAGTTGGTTACCAGCCATGTTCCTGGCCTCATCTGGAAAGTCCTGCAGGGACTGTCGACTTCCCTTTACCCATTCGACTCTCTTTATCTCCATCCGCCCTCATCTTGAAATCAATTATCCGTGATTTCGTATCACCAGTCAACCGTTTCGGCTCGGCTTGTCTGATATCACTCTTCCGTAGTTCACAACTCGTGTTTACCCTGCATCCGATTGTGCTCTTGGTCTACGCCTAAGACCTTTTCCCAGGTCTCCTGCGCCACCTTCAGCGCCGCGCATTCAAACTGTTCCATCAGTGCTGCCTTGGTCTCCGGGTCCATCACCTTTCTCTCTCTCAACAGACTCTCCATGTCGGTTGCGTAGCTGGTGGCTATCTCCGCAAAGTACCGCGCGCCTGCACTTTCATGCATCAGCGCCATAAGCACAGCCCCAAAGCCTTGCAAATACTCGATTACCAGCTCGTTATGTTCGTCACTTGTCGGCTTGCCGCCACTCTTCAAGCCACTTATTATCAGGTCTCTTACTACGTCTGAAACCTTCCTACCCTGCTCGGTAGCTAGCTTCTCCAGCTCCGCTAGCACCTCTTCAGGCAATCTAACACTCACTGCACCACTTACCATTAGAATCGCCCCCACGGATCGTATCGGTCCCAATCATCGCGCCCTCGCTCTCTCTTACGCTCCTTCTTCTCCTCGTCTCGCTTCCGCTCGATTTCCTCTATGCTCTTCTCCAGTTTCTCTATGTTCTCGTCATCACGCGCCTTTTCCCAAGGCATACGAATCTTCTTGCTCTTCTCTTCTATGTCCCGCTTCGTGTCAACCAGTTCGTCTCGACCTTCCCTAAGATAGTCTCTGTTTCTATCGTCCAACGGTATTAACCGCACTATCTCTGACGCTATCGCCGCCTCCGTCATAAACAGTCCAACGATTGGGTTGCTCATGAGCTGCTCTTGCATCGGATCTAACACTCGCCCACCTTCTGCTGTCTTGAGATCAGCCATGGTCTTGCTGCGCTCAAATTTCTCATGTGTCAGCTCTATCTGTTTCTCAAGCGCCCCTGACCATCGCTCCCGGTCCCGGTTTTCTATCCATCCCCGCAGTTTTTGATAGTCATCAAATGGCAAACGCTCTTCACTGTCTCTCAGCTTTGACGCCAGCTCCGTTAGTTTTTCGTAGCTATCTCGCTTGCTGTACTTATCACCCTGATACTCAAATTCGTCGCGGCGGTGCTTATCTTTCGGTGCTTCTACTCTTTTTGGTTGCTCTCTCAGTTGCTCTTTATCTCTAATCCAGCCCGACAGCTTCTTGTAGTCTTCCTTCGATATCCGGTCCTCATAGTTGTCCCAAAGATGCTCATTGAGATCCCGCAGTTCACCTAGCGTGTTAGCTTTCGTCCATTCCCGCCCTGCTGCTTCTATCGTGTCTTGATGATATGGACGCTCCAGCTCTTCTCTCTTTCTGTCTGGCTCCCTCTCCTTCTCATCTTGCTTATCTTTCCATTCGCGATACGGCTCTAGCTGTTCCCTGATTATCTTCTTGTGCATCCACGGCAGCTCTAGCCCTTCTCTGATCCGCTCTTCCCGTGCCACTTCCCACTCGCGTGTTCGTTCTAGCCGCCTCTCTTTCTCTCTGCCTTCTCTCTCCCTCCTGGACCTCTCTAACTCGCGCGGGTGCCACCTCTCCAGATATCTATCACCATACTCTTTGACCTTGTCTATGTCTTTCAGGTCTATTCGTACCTCGCTCCCGTTGCGGTCCTTGCCTAATACCACTACATGTATGTGATGGTGGTCTGTGTTGTTGTGCTCCACTCCAAACCAGTGCAGATCCAGCCCCTTATCGCGGCTCAGCTTCTCCATCACTTCCCTCGTGAAGGCTCTCTTGTCCTCCGGGTTTATCTCCGGCGCCAACGTCACCTTATGGACCACAACCCGGCTATCTCCCAGCTCTTTGATCGCCCTCCGCATCTCTCGCCCGTCTATGCGGTCTTCCAATTCGTTGAACATCTCCCGGCCGCCCGGCTCCCTATCCTCACCTGGGCGGTGCTGGAGGTATTTAACATGCGCCAGGGCCTTGCCGATCGCCACCACCTTCCCGCCGGCTCCACCCCGACCTCGCCCTGCTATGAACTTGTGCCGCACTACTATCACGGGTTCACTGCCTTCTTCATGCTCTCCACCAGATCTCGCTCGTCTTTCTCTACCTGTCTGGCCATCTTTTGCTTAGCCGTGTTTGCTGCTGCCTCAAAAGACGCCTTACCTTCGGCGGTCCGGCTCATGTTTGCGTGCGTCAGCTCAAACACCGTCCCTATTTGCCGACCTTGCCTCGCTAGCATCGCGCACACCCGGTTAGTCATCTCCTTGATGGAAATTGCTATCGCCGTCTCTCTCGGCTCGTTCTTTATCTGCTCCTGGTTGTCTAGATACCACAGCACCGCGTCTCGTACTACCTCAGACTTGGTTTTGTTCTCCTGCTTCGCCAGGTCGTCCACCCGCCGGAAGTCTTCTTTCCTCAGCTTGGTCTCTACCTTTGGCTTAAATTCTCGCTTTTTATTCTCTGTCATGCAGCCGGTACCTCCAGGCTCGTATATACCTCTATTATATAAGTGAGCCAGTAAATATACATAGATATAATTTTGAGCCGACATGTAGACAGTAATTCTATGTGACTTTTATAAAAGTGAGCATATCCTTTCATCTTGCCTTACGGCTGATGCGTGGCAAGCATCTGCTCGTTCCCTCTATGCCTCTACCTGCCAGTGTCTACAAAATATATAATTCCATGCCTCCGCTGCGGCACATTTCCGGCACATCGACACCGCCTTTCCGTATACAGCCCACCCAATGACACTTTATCGGGCCGGTCACTTACAGATCGCCATGCGCCACAATTGGTGTCAATCAGTCAAGAGTGTCTGGCAGAGCGCTGTATACAGTAATAGCGTTTTATCTCTCTGACAGTGGAGAATCCATGAAGCCTTGTACATACACTGTATACAGACACTGTCAAGTCAAATTATAGAGGCAAACGACAATTGAGCAAGCCGTAAAAGCCGCACTGCTTAACTGTATACATGATTATTAGATGGTACAACTGGGCATGCGCGAGTTCATGCCAGGTGGCTTAAACCAAGTCCCCTCCATGTCTTCCTTCACTAATTGCTAATCAATGATCAGACGCCGGCAGAGTCATACGTAAACAAGCACCGATCTCTGTGTAGTTTGGCACGATAAATGTTCTTATGACTTTTGACACGGCGACAACAAAAGAATATACTTTTGTTGTGATACCTAAATTTGACAAACGAGGTAATTTGCCGCCCGGTATTCATCGGGCTTCTTGGAAGGACATATGCACGCGTTTTGGTACCACCAACCATAGAAGTAAGCTATTGGAAGGATTAAAACGCGCACTCGATGAGCTCAAACAAGCTGGCTGCATAAAGGTCTATCTTGATGGAAGCTTTGTAACAGTTGAGCAGCATCCCAACGATTATGATGCCTGCTGGGAGGTAGACAATATTGACCCAGAGAAACTAGATAAAGTTTTGCTCGATGTGGAGTGGCATAGAGAAAGAATCAAAGAGAAATATCTTGGCGATGTGCTCCCGAACCTGCCTCGCTCCCCTAGACGGAACTTACTGTGGCTATTTCAAAATGACAGAGACGGCAACAGAAAGGGCATTATTGCAATAGATCTGAGGGAATTGCCATGATCAAAAATGAACGTCAGTACAAAATAACCAAGTCCAAAGTTGCCGAGTTTGAACGGACTTTAGCAGATTTACTTCGCAATCCACATATTGATGATGATTTGCATCCACGGCTAAAGAAGGCACAAGCAGCAACTGTCAGGACAGTATTGGCGGACCTGAAATCCGAGCTCGAGGAATACGATCGTTTGCGAGCTGGCAACTTTGACGTGTCGCAGTTGAGCCAGATAGACTCTGTACCGCTTGTCTTGATTAAGGCCCGTATTGCTACCGGCATGACTCAAAAAGATTTGGCAAAGCTCTTGAAGCTCAAAGAGCCCCAGGTCCAGCAATATGAATCGACTAATTATGCTAGAGCAAGCTTAACCAGGGTCGGGCAGATTGCAAATGTTCTCCGGCAGGCATATGAGGATGCTGAGAGACGTGTCAGTCGCTAACCGACAGAGTCACGTCTCTTTCTCGGTGTGCTCTGCAGAGCACGAACCGACAAGCCCGGGCAGCAGCCCCCAGTCTGCACAATAACCATTCAGCAAATATGTCCCCTTTGTGTGAATTGACGAAATCAATGGCGCACTTTTTGACAAGATATTTGGCGTCTTGATATCTCAACGCGGCTCTTGTCTGGCGCCTAAATGTAGGTCCGGTAAAGACCTGCTCCGTGGCTGCCATACGTTTGCCTGTACGCCAATTATCTCGATAAAAAAAGCGCCAAATAAATCGTCAACTCACACATCAAAACAGATAACATGCACGCGTCAACACATACGATTCCTTCTGTTTCGTAAGCTGCCCCCTGCTAGAGCTCCTAATACCACAGCTTCCAGAATGTCCGCGCTAGACAGGTCTCTTTGGTTAATCCAACATCAACATCAGTCACTTGCTGCTTGCTTGTTGTGAGTCCTCGTATAATACGATATTGCTGCAACCCTTTAGTGATAAATCCTACAGCTCCCCCGGCCATACAGAAAAGCTGACAGGCTCTAATAAACACCTGTAAGATAGCTCCATACCAGGGCAAAGGCATCTGCTCGGCTACACCAAGCATGGCAGTAAGCAAAGATACAAGAGCACCCACCCAAGCAGGGTTCCACCCTGTTAACAACTGAACAGTTTGAGTAACAAAAACAACAATAAAGACGGCTGTGCTGAGCTGATATGCATTTTGGAAATCTAAAAGCCCTGCCGGAAGATGCATTCTTGTTTCAACGCCCCCTCATTCCGTACAGCATTTTACAGACTGTTGTCTAACTTTTGGCAAGCTGCAATTCTAAGGTCGACTAAATTAAGGCTTGTCTGTGTAATTGCACACTCTCTCATAACCGGACAGTGATTACCATACAGGTAGTTCAGACTGAAGACAGATGGAGAACAACAATCTTGGACACACACGAGTTAAATAAACTAACAGCTGAAGCAGAAGCTGGACATGGACATCTTGTTAGAACAATCTTGGACCAAATGCCATTCCCGGACCGAATACGCACCCTTCGCAAGATGCAAAAGTTGAGTGAAGCACACCATCACCTAAAACCTGAGCAGTCCTATTTGACATATGCATTAGGCGGAAGCACAGACTATGCCTATGCTTATGCTCGACTAGATCTCAATATTCCACACAGGGCTATGTATGGATTGATGGATAAGGCAGAGGTACTCTATTTCGATTACATTGACCTGTACAACGGAGAGGAGACAATCGCTGAAGGTAACCTTTCGCCCTGAAATTAATCCGTATTGGTAAGGAATCAGTTACGGTGGTCTGACAAGGAACAGTGGCTTTTCCGCCTGTGAGACGAGGGCTCTTACCTGATTGATATGTCCATAGATAAGCTGTTGGCTTTCTTCAGTCGGCGCCATGGCCAAATAACCAAGCAAAACAACAAGCAAAGCCTTCAGCTCCTGGAGCGAAAGAACAGAAAAATCGTTCACAGTCATCTTTGTCACATTATCATGCCAGACTTTTTCAGCAGCATCCTGTGCCCTTACAGCTGCCTGGTGTCTTTGCTGATGCTCCCGTTCTCTACGCATAGCTATCTCATAGGCAACCCGACGAGATGCAAGGAGCCCCGGAGGCGTAAATTCAGGAGAGATAGCTGGTGGGGGCTTGATTTCCGATGAATCAGCCCCCACCGCAACGTTATATTCGTGTGTACAGATTGCAAAGAAGCCCGCAGACAAGTCCCTGTAACCCTTTCGGTCCTCATAGACTGCACGCCAAATATCCTGGTGCTTGTACAGCGTTGTTCTAGAACAGTCAGCGGCTTCCTGCAGCTCGACTGTCGTAAATGCCCGTTGAAGCTGCTTGAGCCTGTCCAGGGCGTCTTGAATACGCTGGCGTGCATTGTCTTTCCTTTTGATATTCTCTCGAATCCAGGAGATTGGACGAGTTGGCGAGTACTTGACTGGTTCGTGAATTTTCCTGTGCGAAGGACGCCAGCGAGCTGCCCGCTCAACCTGTGCCAGGGCGTCCGGTCGCGCATCATTAATGTCCTTGCTGTAACCATTGTGTCTAACAGACAGAAACTCATGAAGCGCCCATTCGCGCTCCTGCTCATAGCCATAGCCCATTGCCGGTAGGTTCCGGCTGGGGTCTCCATAAAAGAAATAGTGTCCAACACAAGTAATGGACTCAGCACGCTGTGAGGGTCCAGAGAGTCCATTCAAGTGGAATAGCCTGCCCTTGTACCAGTTGTCAGCGATTATTCCTGGCGGCAACTGCCCGAAGACAGCGACAACGAAATCACCAAACTCAGCAGGCGACAGAGAGTCTGCTGTGCGCCGTAGCGGCACGACATTGCTTGCAGTACGATCCAACGCGTAAGCAGTAGCCTTTGCCCGTCGAGTCTCCAGCTCCTGGACATGCACCTTGAGTTGACGGAAGGTGGCATAAGAATTGGCGTCTGCCTCCAGCGCATCGATGAAAAGCTCAAGCGCCTGGGGAGCGCCCAGCTCAGAGCGCTCGTAGTCTACTTCAAGATCATATTTGTTGAGCCAGGCAAAGCCAGGTTGGAGCGGCAGGCGTAGTCCCATACCAAGTGATCCGTCACTGCGGTGAGGAAAGACCTCAAGCGTGCCCTTCGCAATATCAAAGTCATGTAGGGTAAGTAATTTGACGAGCTGCCGGCGGAGTTCGGTACTACTTATCGGCTCATCGAAGAACAAGTACAGGTGCCAGCCGTCACTGAAACTTGAACGATAGAGGGACGACTTTGTCAGTCCCGCTTCAGCAAGGACAGACAACAGCTTGTCCAGTTGTGGCTTAGTGTGATACTTGCTTTTGGCATCAATATCAAGGACCGCGTACCGGCTGGCTTTGCCAGCCCGGCAACCTATAAGAAACTTGGGATGAACACAAGCAATTGCTTTGAGGATCTCAGAGTCGCTGAGTCTCCACTTCTCATCAGCCGAGTACCAGGAGCCCCCAGCAAGCGGCCTATAAATGTACGCGTAGCGATGGAACAGCTCAAGAAACTGCGCCAGAGATACTTCCCAGCCTTCGGGGAAGTATTCTTGACGAACAAATCTAATCGGCGCGCTATCTACATGAGCGCGCACTTGAGCATGTCTGGTAATAGTCATCTCCCTTTTTAAATCGGGACAAGTTGACCTATCCAGACCAATCGCTTATGCTGTGTACACTTCAGGAGCCTAGTAAAAACCTGAAACTACAACTGAATAGCGACTGACCCACAAAGGTCGTTGCCAAAGAGCATCGCCACTGGCGGTGTTTTTTGTTTGGTAAGTCGGGGATCTTTCTAGGGAGCAATGCTCCAAGATATTCGCAAGATATGCACCGACAGTCCCTGCCAAGTGCCACCAGCCACTATATAAGGTACTGCGTAATCGATCAATACTTTGGATCTCAAAAGACCCCAAATCGCTGCTTTTTTCGTAGCCCGGCGAAACTTCGGCGGTGATTCGCCACTCACCGAAAGTCGCTTGCCCACTCGCGCATCAAAAGGAACGGTGCCATGATACCAACTCCCAATTCGCAGGCGACGAAGTCCCCGGGGAGGATCTGTTCGTCGCACTTCACGTTCAATGTGCGGACAGTTATCAGACACAACAGCAACGGTGCGAGCGGCGAAGCCAGACACCCTTATCATTAGCGGCTTTCAGGCGTCGACTTCGCAGCACCAGCGAACCTGGCGCAAGCCAACATCAGCGAGGCGACGAAACAGCAGTAGCACCTTCGCCGCTATTTTCGCAGCTTCGGCGCTAGCCGACGAAACCGCCGTCTGTTTTCGCGGGCTTGTTTTCGCCGCCGGCGAAGCCTGGCTGCGAAGTAGCGAACTGATTAGATATACGGGTGATAGCGCCCAACAATTCTTCGTGGGCGACTTCGCGGCTGCTGATAAAATCTGTTTTCCGCAATCGGTGTGACAGTCTTCGCCTGAACAGAACGTTACTTCGCTGGCGGCGAACAAAGATTCGCCGATTCTTCGCCGATTGGGCCAAGGGGCAGCCAGTGGAACTTTAGGGGATCGAAATTAACAGAAAGGGCTTATAATTCTGGTGTCTTTTGAATTAAGATATCCATTCTATAAGCACCATATATAGAGGCGCCCAATGAAAACCATTTCTGTAAAGGAAGCTGCCGGAGCCTTGGGCGTAAGCCCAAGAGCCATTCAGTACAAGCTGCAGAATGGCGACTTGAAAGGAACCCGCGCCAAGAATCAGTACGGAGTTGCCGAATGGCGCGTATGGCCCAATAAAGAGATTGCAGAGAAATTGTCTCTTAAGGCTGGTGCCGAAGCAGAACCTGGTTTAGAGACAATCAGTTTTTCACCGAGCGAGGCTGAAACCATCGAAGCAGAGGACGTTTCGTTTGAAGGTACTGGCGAGGATTTAGATGAGCCAGCAAGTTGGCGTCAAGTAGAGATGGAAAGACTTGAGTTTATGGCTGAGAAGCTAGTGAAGCCACTAGCGGAACGGATTGAAGCACAAGCGGTAGCATTACACGAGCAAGAGAAGGTCATTGAAGATCAGAACAGACAGTTGCGGCTCTTGCCGGATCTGCAAAAGCGCGCAGAAGATGAACGGATAGCTGCCGAACTGAGGGCTCTTGAAAATGAGGCGCTGAAAAAACAGATTGCTGCAATGGAGAGCGAAAAGGGCGAACTAGAAGCCAAAGCCCATGCGTCCAATGCTTTAGCTAGTGACTTACAAATGCTCAAAAGCAAGGTGGAAGAGCTACAGAAGCCGTGGTGGAAGCGTTGGTTCACAGCAGCGGATTGAAACATGGTGTATTGGATGTCACAAGTTTGCGACTCCATCGAGCTTAATACATGAATTTTGTGGTATAATTTAATTCGCGAATTGCGAATAGCGAATGAAATCGAAGTGCTATCGTGCTAAAGCCCCAGGACATACTTATTGCGCTTAAGCTGGTCAGCCTCGGAGATCGACGACTCTCCAGATACTTGCTTGCCAAGGAACTGGGTATGAGTGCTTCCGAGGTCCACGCCGGCATTGACCGCTTGAGAAAGTGCCGCCTGCTCAATGAAGAAGAGCGACCAAGAAAGACCGTGCTGCTTGAGTTTCTGGTACACGGCTTACCTTATGTCTTTCCGCCCGAGCATGGAACTATTGCACGAGGAATTGCCACATCTTATGCTGCTCCTCCGCTAAATGCTCACATAGTCCATGACGAAGACTCTTTAGTGCCTGTCTGGCCATCTCCAGATGGTAATCGGCGTGGCTATACTTTGTCTCCACTTTATCGTTCAGTTCCAGAGGCAGCTACGAGAGATCCAGAGTTATATCAGTTGCTTGCTCTTACAGATGCCATTCGGGACGGACGTGTGCGCGAGCATAAGTTGGCTATTGCTTGCCTGACGGAGAAGCTAGGAGTGCAATGATCAGGCAGCAGGCAATTTTGAATCTGGTTCGCACTGTGGCCGAAGCTCTTGGCAGTGATCTGGAGAAGTTTGTTTTTGTAGGCGGTGCTGCAGTTGCCCTACTTATCGATAACCCAGCAGCAGGTGATGTTCGTCCGACTGATGATGTAGACCTCGTGTCAGACGTATCTACTTATGGTCAGTACGCCGAACTTACAGCTTTGCTTCGGGATCAGCATGGTTTCCAGCATGACATGAATGGTCCATTATGCCGGTTTACTGTACGTGGAGTCACTGTCGATGTCATGCCGACCAATGAAGAGGTCATACGCTTCGCTAACAAGTGGTATAAGCACGTCGTTGCAAAGCCGATTCATTATGCGTTGTCTGAAAACATTACAATCCAACTGGTAGCACCATCGGTGCTTTTGTGCACCAAACTGGAAGCGTTTGCAGATCGTGGGAACAATGACTACTATGGCAGCCATGATCTTGAGGACGTCATAACTTTGATTGACGCTCGCGATTCGATATTGACAGAGTGTCAGTCGGCACCAGTGGAAATTCGGGGGTATTTGTCCGACACTTTTACACGTTTGATTGAGCACAGTGAGTTTCTCGATTCACTGGAAGGTTTTTTGCCACTGGGTTCTGCAGCGCGGTTAGTCCGGTTGAAGGAGAAATTGGTGGCTCTGGCAAACCTGTTATAACCGCGTTTCCTCGTTAAAGATCCGACCCTGACAACGCCCAGCCAGAAGTTGTGATACTGATCGGTATCACAAGTTATTGTTCGAACAAAAACACTTGACGTCAGACAGCCCTCTTACATAGAAATACCAAAGACGATAATATTGCCATGGTCGGTGATCAGTTTAGGTGTCCTAGAGTGGGATTACACTGGCTCGGTGAAGCTAATTAAGTCTTTGACGTTTCGATTGAGTTAAGGACAACAATAGCTTTCATTCTCATGTCCCACAGGCTGGGCGGTAGCATGCCAGAAGCAGAATCAAGTAACAGTAAGTCAGATCATAACAAGCCAACTGACTTTGCACCCAGCGAGGCAGGTAACGATGCGTCCAGCAGCGAGTGCCCAGAGACTTTCAAAGCGGCACCGTCTGATCGGAGTTCCCAGGGGACATGGCAGACTAGTCTCCCCGAGATACCGCCGGCCCCCCCCGTGGCTGCCAAGACACCCAGTCAGTCGCCGCACCTGGTAGCGGCAAACGAAGCAACGCAGAAAATAAAAGCGACTATTGCGGATGATCTAGCCCTTCAAGACAGACTGTCCAGAATCACTTCCCAGCACCTGATCAAACTTGCCGAATCAGTCAAAGCAACGGCAAGCGAACTGCCCAAGCCGTTTCAACCAATTGAGCAGTTTAAGAAAGCCACACCATGCTCTGCGGTGTGGGATGGCACAGATCCGAAAGAAAGATGCCGCTATTGTCAACATTGTGGACTCCAGGTCTATGACTTGGCCGGTCTGGAACTGCCAGAAGCCAAAGCACTAATATTCAAGCGAGAGAATCGCAAGAACGTCACTTTGTTCAAACGGGCAGATGGCAAGTTTCTTACTAACGATTGCCCAGTCGCTGGAACGAGAAAACGGACTTTAATTCTGACAATTATAGGGGGATCTCTGCTGCTAAGTTGCTTGCTTGGTCTTTCGCTGACTATGCCTCCACCACCGAAGCCTGCGACTAGAACCGTCAGCCAGCCGCAAAATACAAAAACAGACAACATAGACTTAGGTCAGACCAAGGCTAGTATACCAACAACTCAAGAACCGGCATCACAGATCGTGGCAGGACTGGGGAGAAAACGCCAAAAGATCGAAACTAAGTTCGGCGTGATCTATGTGCCAGCTGACCAGCGGCCAGTATATACGAAGCAATCTTCTGCCCCCAGCTTTAACCTACTCAATCCAACAGAACAAATGGTGCCACGATCGGGCACAACTACCGGTCCAGGGGGTGTATACCAAACACTCCCACAGCCAGACAAGAAAGCGGTTGACACGGATTCTCCCGGCAATCCATCTAGTTCGCTTTTGCCAGCAGAACCGGTTAAGCCACCGCTGCCAACCCAGCAAGGGATGCAGGTCGGTGCGGCTGAGCAAACAACTGAGTGGACTGAGAGCAACAACCCAGCAAAGAACTCAACGACTGGCGCGCAGCATAAGGGCTCCGGTGTTACCTACTACGGACAGTCTCGCTAGCAGTAATATACCGAGGCACCATTACAATACTAAAACAGAGCAATGGCGAAAATGCAAAATACAAGGGAGGAAAGGCGATATGTCTAGCTTTAGATTCAACCGTCGACAGAAAGGGCAGGCTATCGCCGAAGGTGCAGCATTTCTTCTGATTCTCATTCCATTAATGATAGGTCTGGTGTTTCTTACGCTTTTCATAGTAATAAATGGTTATTACCATGTGATATTAGCGCAAGTTGCTGATTCTGGAGCCAGATCTGCTGTTAACCAGAGGTATTGGCTTGGCGCCCAGAGACCAGACTATGATGCTGCTGCCACGGGTGGCAATGTTCAAACACTAATTAGTAGTCTTTGGAAGACCATTGGGTTACCCGGAACGATCACAAGTACTGTCGACGTATCCAGCCCAACCATAGTTACTGTGTCCGTTTACGTTACTGGTGCACCAATCCCAACTTGTGGATTCCTGCCGGCTGGTCTTCAACTGGCAGCAACATCTGCCGAGCCTTATAACATAGACCGTCCAACTGGTGTGCTTGGTTTTACCGTTGCTGATCCAACCAATGGGAACGGTAACGCACTGTACCTACCAGCATATGGTGCTGGAGGACTCAGTCCAGGTGGACCAAGCGTGTATCCAAGTAATGGTACGTATGATGCTCCATATTGGAGTACGTGTGTAGCTAAGGACGTAGCGGTAAATCCGTCACTCAAACCAATCAGTGCACCAACTATCGGTCCTTCGAATGGTACGGCTTGGACGTCCTACTCTGACCACTATTCCTACTAACCTGTCGACATCGCCTTACATTTGGGTACTCGCATTGCCTTACGAGAAATCAAACCCTGACAACCCCAATCCAGAACTTGTGATACATGGCCATATCCCAGGTTCTACGCCTCAAATCTTGTGATACTCATTTGTAAAATAGCACTCCAGTCTGCTAAGCTATCCCAAGATTTCTTGTGATACTTAATCAGGAGCACCACTTTGAAACCAGCAGTCTTGAAAGCCTGGTACACCAAGCTGCAGCAGTATGAAACCTGGCTTGCCCGCCAGCCATTATCTCCGCACACCCGCCGCGCCTATATCTGCCGTATTCAACACTTCCTAGGCTTCCTGGGCGAATCTCCCGGGGACGATTACAAAAACGCCCTGCAGGACCCCAGAGAACGCGATTTCGCCCTTCGCGACTACAAAATCTATATGAAGCGCCATCTCAAGGCCTTGCCGTCTTCCGTCAACGCCACCATCACCGCTATCGAGAATTTCACTAAATACGTGGGACTGGGACGCGTCAAGGTAAAACGGGAACAGCTGCCTCAACAGGCTCCCAGAGCCTTGGACAGAGCCGAGCAACAGCGACTTGTCCGCGCCGCCGAACGCACCCGGCGCCCCAAGGACACCGCCATCGCCCTGCTGCTACTCTACACTGGCATGCGAATCGGCGAGTGCGTGGCACTCGACCTCGACGACATTTACACCGGCAAACGCAAACGTCGGGTGATAATTCGCGACGGCAAAGGCAACCAGTACCGGGAAGTCCCCTTACACCAGGAAGCCGCCCAAGCCGTCGACGAGTGGCTCCAGATCCGTGCAGGCAAATACGCCGGCAAAAAAACATCTCCTGCACTGTTCCTGAACCCCCAGGGACAAAGGCTGTCCACCCAAAGCGTGGACCTGATCATCCGGAAGATTGGCCGCGACTGCGGACTGGAGTTGTCCGCACATATTCTGCGACACAGCTGCCTGACTAATCTGGTTCGCGCCGGCAACGACCTGGTGCTGGTGGCTGAGATTGGAGGGCATAAACGGCTGGAGACAACTAAGCGATACACGCTACCTACGGAGAAAGATCGGGAGCGCGCCATAGACGGGCTATCATTGAGCGATTAGGGCAAATTAGTGGAAGTGCGGGCACAGCTGATTGGAGAGTTGCTAATGGATCTATCTAAGCTGGACAGTCAGCGCGAGGGACAGAGACTGGAATTCAAGCAGTCTTTCGGACGGGAAGCACTGGAGACAATCGGTGCCTTCGCTAATGCGGAAGGCGGGGACTTGTTGATAGGTGTCCGTGACGATGGACACGTGGTTGGTTTGACGATCGGACAAAACACCTTGGAAGAGTGGGCCCAAAAAATTCAAGGAAAAGTCCAACCGCGGCTGTTGCCTTCCATGAGTGTACAAACGCATGGCGGCCGGGCTGTTGTAGTAGTCACGGTGGAACGTTCGGATGCACCGGTATGCGTAGATGGACGATTCATAAAGAGAGTTGGGCCGACCAACCAGATTATGGGACCTGAAGAAGTCAGGCAGCGGTTACTAACAAGCGGCAGATTTACTTGGGATAGCAAACTGGAAGAAGGTGCAACGCTGGCTGATTTGGATGAAGAGAAGGTCTGGAGCTTCATTGCTAGACTGAAGAAATTGAAGCGCCGACCTGTACCGGAAGATAGTGACGTCTGGTCAGTACTAGATAAGCTGAAGCTGACAGAATATGGGCAACCAACGAGAGCAGCACTGCTACTGTTTGGAAAGAGCACAAGGAACTTTTATCCATTAGCGTATATCAAAGCTGGCAGGTTCAGGTCACCAATTGATATCGTTGACGACAAGGAATTCCACGGAGGGCTGTTTGAGCAAATAGAAAACACCATGTCCTGGTTCCGAGACAGACTGGAAACCAGGTTAGTCATCGGTCAGCCCAAGATTTCAGGAAGCCTGGCAGAGCGTGAAGAGATATGGCAGTACCCTCTGGCAGCTCTGAGAGAGGCAGTAATCAATGCGGTGTGCCATCGGAATTACTGGTCGAATGCGGCTACTACGATCCGGCTTTATGACGATCACGTAGAAATCTGGAACCCCGGAAACCTTGCGGCGGAACTAACTCCAGAAAAACTGCTGGAAATACACAACTCTCATCCACCCAATAGGCTCATTGCTGAGGCTTTCTTTAATACTGGGATTATAGAGCGTTGGGGAACAGGGACATTGTTGATTGCCAGGTCGTTAGCAACGCAAGGTTTGCCGCCACCAGTGTTTGACGCTTCATCACAACATACATTTAAAGTCATCATGCATGGCGAGAAGCGAATCATGACCAGTGCACTTGAAGCGATGGAACTGAATGATCGTCAAATCAAAGTCATGCAGTACTTAAAGCACGGTCAGACGCTCACTAATGCCGAGTATCAAGCTCTGGTCGATACCAGTAAGGCAACAGCAACACGTGACCTGGCTGAGCTAGTGTCCAAAGGGCTCATTTTTCGAGAGGGCATAACCGGCAAGGGCACGATTTACAGACTGGCCGAGCCATAGCACACTTCATCAAAGGGCTCACAAAGGGCTCAAAAGGGCTCACACGTTTGAGAAAGAGCGCAGTGGAAACTTGTGACGTTGCCGAAAATGATGTTTGGGGTTTGAGTGGTGGCATGTGACAGCTTCGCTCTCACCGAGCCTTACAGGCTGGGTGTCACCAGACTCGGTGCCGATAGTCTCAATTAAATCGCTCCAGTCTCAATTAAAGTGCATCCGTCTCAATCAATTTGCGCTCAGTCTCAATTAAAGTGCGCCAGCCGACACCTACAGTCTCAATCAATTTGCGCCAGAAATCACCGATGATCTCAATCCGAGCCTCCGATGATCTCAATCCCGTACAATTACATCCAAAATAACTGCCTGCCATGAACCGTCAGAGACGATTTGCAGTGCAGAATCACCGTCATAGACAGCATTCACGTCGTAGCCATGCCTGGTCAGGTAACTTGAGATAAGCCGGCAATATTTCATGTCGTCATCGACCAACAGAATGCGCTGCCTGCCTGCTATATCTTTGTTGTTTTGAACAATCATCAGATTCCATAGCAAAAGCCTTACCTTCCTCAGGTTTTGCTAGTGATGATAGCCGATCATTATGAGGACGCCTTTACAAACCGCTTAATCTTTGGGTATCCAGATTCACATTTGTTTTACCAACCAGCGCTTTGATAGTAAAGCAATCCGCACCGGGCCGCTCCTGTCGGATTATCCAAGATACCAGCTTGAGGTCAGATATATGAAGTCAATACTATTGCCAGCACTATTCCTGGGACTGGCGTTGTCTGCACGCAACAGCTCCATTGCTGCTGACACGATTGTCAATATTAAAGATTCTCCCCAGCAGATTGCACAACTACCACCCGTCCCTCTGGACGGACCACCAGAGCTGCTTGCACCTCCTCCCGGTCCATGGTGCAATATCGGAGTCGAGCCACCAGGCAGCCCAACCTACCTGATGAGGCGCTCACCACTTTTGATGCCACCGCCACCAGGAATAGATCTCACTGACGGACAAATTGAGCAGCTGGATGCGTTAAGAAGCAGCTTCACGGACAAGATTGCCGCTTTTGTACAAAAATTTCACTCATTAGAACACTGTCTACAAAAAGAGTTGTGTCAGCCAGAAATCGATACCGCCAAAGTCTCCAGCATAGCAACACTGCTATCACAAGGGAAAGAGACTATAGACAGACTCTGTATTGAACACCTCCTGTCTGTTGCAAAAATCTTCACTCCAGAACAGCGACACAAGTTGAGCCTGGCTGCAGCTCGCCGAGAGCTGGGACCATTGGGTTGGAGCAAACACGCCGAGCAATCAGGCTCAAAAGAATAGAGGACAACAAAGATGAGATTAGGAAGCGCTGTGGTGGCAGCATGCTCAACTGTTTGTTTAGTAGCCATGGTCAGTATCTTGAGCTGCCCTGCAAATAATATTGCAGACGATAAGCCAGACGAAACAGATAAACCGACCATTAAGTACGATGAAATTTTGGAGTTGGGTTCTGCATCGGCTGGATGTCTCCGGACCGAGGCCGAAGCAGCACTCAGGTCCAGACGATTTGACCGAGCCCGGCATCTGGTAGCATGTGCTCTCTCAAAGAATCCTGATGACATCGATTCGCACAAAGTTTATGCAGAAGCTCTGGAAGGAACACTGAGTCTACAGCGACATAAAGATCCTCAGCTTTTCACCAAGTGCGTTGAAGAGTGGCTTCTGATCATGCGATCACAAGCCGGAGAGGAAAAAGGGCTCAATTTCAAGGGAGTTGGCGTGGCCGACTTCTTCTTCAAAGATGATGATGGATACATACTGGCTCGTCAACATCTCATTGACCTGACAGGCAGCGCTCCCCATCCCTGGGAAACAAACAAACGTTACCTCAAAAGAGCACTCAAGCCTGCAAACACGCTCGCAGGTATTGTCATACCACCGGACAGCAAGCCACATCTTGAGAAGTGACAATGATCAACCAAATCCACACGAGACCATAAAAAACCGTGGGGTTTCGGACCTGTAGTGGCATGGAGTAATCGACCGAGATGCCCCAACCTATGACCAGCTGCCAAAGGACAATGTCTCGGAAGGTCGACAGGCACAGCTGACCCCACACTTTTTTATGCTCTCCTAAATCCGGGGAACTTCCATGAGCACCTTGAGAAAGCTGACGGCAAGAGTGATGTGCGCAACTTGTGTCAGTTGGTTCCAGTTGTCTGTTGCTCAGGCATTAGGAATGGTGCAGCTCACCTGCCCTTTCGTGCAGTCAGGGTTGACAATCAACGCTGCTGGACATCTAGTGACTATATCTCCAGGATCCGTCTATGTTAACGACAAGCTTATCACTGTGCCCCCCCACACACACCTGGTAGTGCCCGAAACAGATGGAACAACCCTGAGGTTGGATACGCTTTACATCACCGAATCCGGCGTAGTTCGATTGGCTCAGGGTGTTGCACTCAAGAATGCACCGGAGCCGGCAGCGGCACCGGAGGGTAGCTTGGTGCTAGCTCATATTGTCGTTAGAAGTGGCCCTGTTCTCGAAGCGGACGTTTTGCCAATATCCCGGGATGCCTCAACCTCCTATTTTGCCGACCTGGCACACAACATGAAATCATTGGCTAAAGCCAGGGCTAAATTGAAAGCTGGGGAACCATTGCAAGTGATGTTCTGGGGCGATAGTATTACTGTTGGTGCCAATGCCAGCAGCCCGGAAAATAGTTTCGTCAGCTTGACCCAAAAAACGCTGATGCAGCGGTTCCACTCCAAGAATATAATGGTGAAAAACCTCGGTGTGGGCGGCAGCGATGTGACGACTAGGATCGATCAACTGGCAAGTGAGTTGGCTGCGTTTCCAGCCGATGTTATTGTGATTGAATTCGTCAATGATTTGCGCGCCGACGCTCAACAGTTAGAGGCGGCATATGGTCGCGTCCGGCAACTGGCTCAGCAGCATTCCGCCGAAGTGGTTTTCATGAATCCGTTTCTTCCCAGTCCTGCCCTTTTCGGTGCCACGACCTACGAACAGCTAGCTGCTCGGCCGTATTACCAGTTTGTCAGGCGCAAATCAGCTGAATTTGGCTGGGCATTGGCAGATTGCGCCAAGCGCTGGGCAGCTATCAAGCAAGAGGGGCTGCGTCCGGATTTGCTG
>CAILLX010000051.1 GCA_903835185.1 uncultured bacterium
TCACGTTTGCCGTGTGTTTGACCAAGATACGTCAGCATCAGACCGCTCATATCCGCTGCTGTCCATGCCGATTGCATGGCTTTGGTCAGGGTTTGGTGCGTACTTGCTCCTTTGGGCAGCTCGTCCATGGCCATTTCCAGATTTCCGATTACCGCTCCAAGCTGATTATTGAAGTGATGGGCAATGGCTGCGGCCATGCGGCTCAGGCTTTCAGTTTTCTGCAGTTGCCTGTTTTGGGCTTCGAGTATTTCTTTTTCCTCCACCATTCGCTTACTCTCGGTGATGTCGCGGTAATTCATTAATACACCACTTATAATTGGATCATTCGTGAGATTAACAGCGGTAAGCGCTATCAACTTATAGCTTCCATCTTTACATTTATACCTGTATTCCACCGTTGCTACCGAATTGTCTTTATCCAGAAGAGTAAAGAATTCTTTTTGAATACGCTCTAGATCGTCCGGATGCACCGTTAACCAGCCATCAGTGCCGACAAGGTCTTCCGGTTGCCAGCCAAACCATTTCTCTATATTAGGACTCTTGTATTTTAAGGTTCCGTCTTTATCCATTATCGCGATTACATCCGAGATATTGGCTATCATTCGTTTATGTCTTTCCTCACTCTCCTTCAATGCATGTTCCGCCTGCTTGCGGTAGGTAATGTCGCGATGAGTAGAAAGGAAAATATCTTGGCCGTTTAGGTGCAGTTTGTCCATATTCAGTAAAGCCCAGTAAGCCGAACCATCCTTGCGTTTTAGTTCCACTTCATAATCACAAACTGCGCCTGTTTCTTTTAAGATTTCCAATATTAAATTTCGATCATCGGGGCGTACATATGTGTTGCGAACATTTATTGTGTTGAGTTCTTCCAGTGTATAACCCATCATTTTTATCGTGGCTGCGTTGGCGCCCAGTATTTGACCATTAAGAGTTGCAATCCCAATACCCACCGGTGATGAATCAAATATCAAACGGAACTTCTCCTCGCTTTCCCGCAGCGCCTCTTCCGCCTGTTTACGTTCGGTTATGTCTTGGGCAATCTCGACAACGGCAGTTACATTGCCTGCCGAGTCCAATATCGGTTCGCCTCTTTCATCCCAAATCCTGCCATCCGGAGTTTTCACGATTATATGTTCCGACTTTCCTGTTTGAAACGCTTTAATTGTAGGGCAGTTCACGCAGGGTGCTACTTTATTGCCCCAAAAAAAATAGCATGGGTGGCCGACTATATCATCCACTTGCTTGCTGACGGAGATTGCCGCTGCCTTGTTCGCCCACAAAATTTTCAGTTCCTTATCAACTAGGGCGATATTGGTGGTGATACCATTCAGGATAGCATTTTTTTGGGCCTCACTATTTAGCAGCGCGTCCTCTATCCGCTTGCGGGCGGTGATGTCGCGACAAATGCTCATAATTGCCGGCTGACCATCCCAGATGATCCGTCGCGTGTTAACTTCATGCGGGACAAGTGACCCGTCCTTGCGCTGATGCACGATTTCAAACAGGAGACTTCCTTGCTCAATCACCCGATCTATACGTTCCGGCACGTGCTTACCTGCAGCCGGTGAATCCATTTGATTGACCGTCATGGACATCAGTTCTGAATGTGTGTAACCGAATTGCTCACAGGCCTGCTGGTTGACTGCCAGTATCCGTGCTTCCTCGTCGTGGATGAAGATTGCGTCACCGCCGCTGTCAAATAGAAGTCGATATTTCTCTTCGCTTTCCCGCAGCGCAACTTCCTGCTGTTGTAATTCTTCATTCTGAGCTTGGAGTTCTTCTGTTGCCGCTTGAAGCTGTGCTATAGTGGACCTCAGTTCCTCATTTAGCGCCTCATGCTCTTCGTTTTTAGCTTGCAGTGCATCCACCGCCTGCTTGTGCAAATCGACTGTCTTATCTACACGGGTCACTTTCTTAGTCATGGTTTTGCCCTTTCGGATTATTGGTACTAATCAGCAGATCGCTATACCGGTTGTACCGGGTCAATAGATGACCTGTCGAGATATGGCATGGTGAAATTGCTTCGTAAA
>CAILLX010000052.1 GCA_903835185.1 uncultured bacterium
CCAAATATTCAACAGCAAAACAACAAAATTAAATCCCAAAAAAATCAACAAAACAAAACAAGCAGCATGATACACTCAGTTCAAATCCGCACCAAGACAGGGATTGCCAATTTCAACTAAAAACGGGACAACCCCGGCTGGTTCGGTCAATGTCTGTTGCCCCTGGTGTGGCACTGTCTGTCGGTGTAGACGCCTCGGGCTGTTGGAGATGTGTGGAATCTCGTGCAACTGTTTGTCTGGCGCAGTTGGCGATGCTGTCTCGGGTAATCCTGCTTGTGCAGGCTCGCTGGCAGGCTCCTGCACAGATGCTTGCGTCACCGGCGCAGAAGACAAGAAGATTAGGGTGAGAAAACTGCCTGCTAGCAGCTTTAGCTTGCAACTACGCATGAGTTACCTGAGCTTGGCGAGGACGACAATAGATTGTCGCAGAGGAAGGCAGACACATGATGAGTCGCTGTTCATCAGAGCGCCGTGCCATTCCTTCTAACTCTTCTGATGATCCTTGACATGCTGAATTGACAGTCGTGAAAGATCACCAACTTTGGTGAGACCGTCTCCCAGCTCTTTGCTGAGGATGGCAATCTTCTCTTTGTCTATAGAGTTGCGGATCAGGTCGGCGCCGTAGCTAATCTGCTCTAGCCCGCTGGCAATCTGAGCAAAATCGGTGGTGGAGAGCGCTTCTTTGAGGCGCAGTGCCAGTCGGGCTATAATTTCGGCAAGCTGGTCGACATCTTTCACGCCGTCATGGTCCAGGTCCAGCTGCTTTAATTTTTGCAGCTTATCTTTCAGATAGTCACCCAGTGCATCGACTGCCACTTCTGTAAGTTTGCGTTGAATAATTGTCATGGTAACCCTCCCCTTTGCTTGTCTGCCTAATTTAGCAGCAAGAGCGCTTTTCTTCAGATCTGTCCGCGATGTTGTGGGTCCTGGGCAGTGCTTGCTGCTTCTGGACGATCTGCCGATGGGGGCAAAAGCAGACGTGCCAGAGCCCCAAAATACTAGGCGCCACAAGGTGGTCTACCCACCACCTACAGCTGAAAAGATACTTAGCTGTTCGCCCCCCTGGAGCGGATGCTCCAATGGAGTGAACCGTGCGTTCAAAAAAATAATCTTCACCCGGTCGTGCGGAACCCCCAGCTGTTCGATGACTGAGGCTACAGTTTCGCCGGAGCTAATTTCTACATTAATCGATGGTGCGCCCCCGATAAACTGTTGCAAATCGGCAAATAGTTTTACGTGAACGTATGTCATAAGGTCAGCTGCCATAAAAGTGGTATTCAAGTGTCCTGGTTTATTTTACAGTCCTTACCTCCCAACCCAAACGTTGGGAAAACAGCTGAGAAATTTGATGATGCCTGAGCTGGGGAAAGATGCCTCACAAGGGCAACCGTCGGGTTTCATACCAGATGCTCGATCCTTCGCTATCATATGAGCTGACGCGGGCATACTGGACAATGATCGCCGGGCAGGAGATGAGAGACTATCTACTTATTTATATCAACGGCAGAGAGAAGCGTCTGTCAGGGGCGGATGGCTTTTTTCCTCTAGCTAGTTATCTGCGTTACCAGGTCGGGGCGACAGGTACGAAGATAGTTTGCGATGAGGGCGATTGCGGTGCATGCTCCGTCATATTGGGCAATTTGCAAAATGGCGAAATGGTCTACAGACCGGTTAATTCCTGTATCCAGCTAATGTGCCAGCTCGACTGCACCCATGTAGTCACAGTCGAGGGGCTGAAGCTCGATGGACAGTTGAATTCTGTTCAAGATGCCATGGTCTCTTTCCACGGCACTCAGTGTGGCTATTGCACACCGGGATTCATTACCTCCATGTACGCCCTGTTTGAAAAGAAGGGTGCCTCGAGTGAACAGGACTGTAAGGATGGGCTCACAGGCAATCTCTGCCGCTGTACAGGTTATGAGCCGATTATCAAAGCTGCCCTGGCAGTAGACCAGAACAAGTTTGTAAAGCTCAACAGGCTTTATCCGGAGCGTAATATGCTGGATGTCTTTGCCAGGCACAGTGGCATACCAATCAGGATGGAGACAGACGAGCATCGCTTTTTTCGTCCAACCAGCTTAAGAGAAGCAATTGATATAAAGATGGACCACCCGGATACTGTCATTGTCGCCGGAGGAACTGACGTTTGCGTCAATTGGAACCAGCGTGGCATCCAACCTCACAACCTCATGACTCTGTCCGGTGTACCTGACTTAAATGAACTGACAATTGCAGGTAACAGCCTCATTGTTGGTGCCCAGACAACTCTTACACACCTGGAAGAATTCTGCCGAGACAGCATACCTGAACTTACTCGTTTGCTGTGGCTGTTTGGATCACCACAGATACGCAATGTGGGAACACTGGCAGGCAATATTGCCAACGGCTCACCAGTTGCCGACACAGTACCTTTTCTGGCTGTTATGGAAGCTGAAGTCGAGCTTACCGGGCACTCAGGCGTCCGGCGGGTAAATATCAACCAACTTTATAGTGGCTACAAGCAACTTGCAATCAGCAGTGATGAAATCATCACTCGCATATTCATTCCGCTGCCGCAGCCGGACGAAATTATCAAGCTGTACAAAGTATCCAAGCGGCGACATCTTGATATTGCTACAGTGAGCGCAGCTTATCGGTTGCAGCTGAAAGAAGGTGTTATCGCTGCCGCCAGAGTGTCCTACGGGGGCGTTGCACCTGTGGTGCTGCGCTTGCCAAAGGTAGAGTCATTCTTGACAGGAGCTAGTTTTTCCCGCGCGACATTTGTCGAGGCCGCTGATCTGCTTGGCGAAGAGATAACGCCTATTTCAGATGTGCGAGGAACCCGGGAGTTTCGCCTCCGTCTGGCAAGCAACCTTTTGCTCAAGTTTTACTCGGAGTTAGCGAAACCCAGGGAGGCGGCATGTCAGCAGTAGGAAAAAACCTGCCGCATCAGTCGGCCTGCGAGCATGTTTCGGGCGAATCACTTTTTATTGACGATATACCGCCGGCTCGCAACGAACTATTAGTAGATTTCTTCTTCAGTCCAGTTGCGCATGGGCGGATGAAATCGCTTGATCTGACAGATGCTCGCAAGGTAGACGGTGTGGTGGCACTCTTTACTTACAGTGATATTCCTGGTGTCAACCTGTTTGGTCCGATTATCCGTGATGAAGTACTCCTTGTGGAAGAGATTTGCGAGTTTATCGGGCATCCAATCGTGCTCATTGCTGGCGACAGTCGTGAAGCATTGCAACGAGCCAAGAGGGCTGTCAAGTGTGAGATAGAGGAGCTGCCACCAGTTCTTACGATCGATGGTGCAAGAGATAAGAAGCAGTATCTGGGAACACCGGTACGTGTCAAGAGAGGCAGTGTTGATGCCGGATTCAAGGAAGCTGCCCATATTATTGAAGGGGTACTCTCCACTGGCGGACAGGAGCACTTCTATTTCGAGTCTCAGGCAGCGATAGCTTACCCAGGCGAAAAGAATCAGCTGGTAGTACATTCCTCCACTCAGAATCCTACTGAAGGTCAGCATGTTATTGCTGACCTTCTTGGCTTGAGGCATAATCAGGTAACCTGTATAACCTGCCGTGTCGGTGGTGCTTTCGGAGGAAAGGAGTGCCAGGCAACACATTTTGCTGCGATGGCTGCACTTGTTGCTTTCAAGACCGGGCGTCCTGCGCGTTGTGTTTTGTCTAAAGATACTGACATGAATGTCACAGGCAAACGCCATCCATTTCAAAACCATTACAAGGTTGGCTTTACCAGCGAAGGTGTAATTACTGCGCTTGAGGCTGAGCTTTTTGCCGACGGTGGTGCTAAAGCAGATCTGTCGCCAGCTGTCGTCACACGGGCAATCACACATATCGACAACGCTTATTATCTGGACAACGTTGATGTAACTGGGCTGATTTGCAAGACCAACTACCCACCCAATACTGCTTTTCGCGGCTTCGGGGCTCCACAGGGTATTGTCATCATCGAAAATATTTTGGAAGAGATCGCCAGGTTCCTCAAAAAAGATTCATATGATATTCGCCGTCTCAATCTTTATGGAATTGATGTTCGTAATACAACGCCTTATGGACAGATTGTTTTCAACAATACATTGCCTCGTGTCTATGACGAGTTAGTCGAAAAAACTAACTACCGCGAGCGCAAGGGCGAAATTGACGAATTTAACCGTACTGCCGTTAACTGTCTGCGGGGCATATCTCTCACTGGAGTCAAGTTCGGTATATCTTTCAACAGCAAGTTCCTCAATCAAGCCAGCGCACTGGTGAATATTTTTCTGGATGGCACCATACAGGTATCAACCGGGGCAATTGAGATGGGGCAGGGTGTTAACACTAACATTTGCCAGCTGGTGGCAGGCGAGTTCGATATCAGTGCAGACGATGTTCTTGTCATGGCTACATCGACTGAAAAGAACAACAACACACCACCTACTGCTGCTTCATGCGGTACAGATCTCAACGGAAAGGCCGCGGTCAAGGCGTGTCAGGCGCTAAAGGAGCGCCTTGGCGCTGTTGCCTGTGACTGGGTTGCTGCTAGCGGTCAAGCAGACCTCACGAGTTTGCCGGACAGCATCGTTTTTGAAAATGGAGCAGTCTATGATAAGCGCTGTCCGACTCGGAGAATCTCTTTTGAAGAATTGGTCAACCTTGCCTGGCGAAGCCGTGTCAGTCTGGGTGAGCGTGGCTTTTATGCAACAGAAGGTGTTGATTTTAGTTTGCAGTCTGGACCGGAAGGCACTGCTAGCGGCAACCCATTTCTTTATTTCACGAATGGCGCAGCAGTATCGGAGGTTTTGATCGACTGCTTCACAGGCTCTCTTAGCGTCGTGCGTTGCGATCTGCTTATGGATGCGGGCAAGCCTATTAATCCGGGTATACATCGAGGGCAGATTAGCGGTGGGTTTATTCAGGGAATGGGCTGGGTGACTACAGAAGAGTTGAGGTATGCCGAAAATGGGCAGTTGCTGACTCATTCGCCCTCAACTTATAAGATACCCAATATCCAGGACATACCGGCAGTTTTCAATATTGATTGGATTGACAGCAATAACCCTGTCAACATCAAGGGGACAAAAGCTGTGGGCGAACCACCTTTTGTGCTGGCTCTGTCGGTGTGGACGGCTATCAAGTATGCCTTGTCGTCTTTAGCATCTGGCGCAATAATACCGCTGCGCCTGCCGGCTACATCCGAAGAGATATTGCGTTGGATAACACTTTATACGACTTCACGGTAATCTTTCATGCTTCAGTACTTTCAAAAAATCAGTGAACTCCTTGCGGCGAATACACCTTTTGTGTCCGCAACTGTGGTCGATACTACCGGCAGTGCGCCGTCCGATGTTGGCAATAAGATGCTGGTTGTTGATGGGAGGCTCTATTATGGCACCGTGGGTGGTGGCGCTTTGGAAAAGCGAGCTATTGGAGAAGCGCAACTGCTGCTGAAAGGTGGTTCGAGCGGGAGGGCTACATGCTTCGTTGATTGGAGTTTGGCTGCAGATCTTGGTATGAATTGTGGTGGCGCGGTTAAGCTCTTTTTTGAAGCTTGCAATGTCAGCCGCTGGGGTATAGCTGTCTTTGGAGCTGGTCATGTTGCCTGTGCTCTCATCAATCAACTTCTTCTTCTGGAGTGTCGGGTAACTTGTATAGATCCGCGCCAGGAGTGGCTGGATAAACTTCCCAACTCACCCAAACTAACCAAAGTCCTTGCAGCGGATATGCCAACCGCTGTGCAGGATCTTCATGATCGTGATCTCGTTGTAATAATTACAATGGGATATGACACAGATCTGCCTATTTTGCTTGAATGTCTGAAATCGCGGAATTTTCCTTATGTTGGTGTCATCGGCAGTGCAGCTAAAGCATCACGCCTGCGCAGCGCTGTCGGAGAAGCGGGGTTGCCGACTGAGTGTCAAAGCAGTTTTATTTGTCCAATTGGTCTGCCAATCGGCTCAAATCATCCACAGGAGATCGCTATTTCAATTGTGGCTCAGTTGCTGCAAGAGCGAGATTGCCATTTATAAGATACCGTTACAATGGGCGGGGATGCAGGGATAGTTCTAAAGAACGCTTCTGTCTCAGCAGATACCAGCAGATACCAGCTCTGACTGACAAGTCGGACATATTTACACGGTAAATAAGAGCCATGCAAACAACCTCCTGATGAGCCAGCAGCTGAGCGAGCCGGCTATCTTGCTATTTAAGCAGTTTTATCGGACTCACGCAGGATATTCACGCCCCAGCTTGGCGCCACAAGGCACTAGTCTACAGCGAAAGATTCCACCCAGGCAAGAATTAGCCATCGCCACCTAAAATCATCCGGGGTTGCGTAATTACCCCATTAACAGCCGAAAACGTTGGCGCTACTATCTTGGTCAAGCAAAAAGCTGAACGGAGCATCAATGAGCCGAGCAAAAGCTAAATCGGGCAGACTTTTAACAGGAGCAATCCTTCTTCTGTTGACGTTCTTACCGCTCACCTTCATGCTGGCTCAAGGAGCACGTGCCGAAGTCGTTTCAGCAAGCCCCAGATCTCAGGCACCAGCAATCAGCCAGCTCGAGAGCGCCTACAAGGAGCACTCTATGATTCGTAATCAGATTGCTGCTCAGCTCAACTGGTTGTGGCGGGAAGAACGCTTTTTGAAGGATGACTATCAGTACAGCGGCGAAAAGGGTGACATTGTAACCAATACACAAGTAGCTCGCGAGTTGCTCCATGTTCGCCAGCAGATCGACCAGTTGAGACAAGCGTTGGCTAGCGAAAACCAGATTATTCAGACAATAGGCAACCGCATTCCGGACTAGCAAGTTCTGCTTAAAGCTCAGTTGATCCAATCAGTAGATGCAACTGGCTTAACCCTTGGGAAGTCGCTTTCAATTGTTGTTGCACGTTGCTCAGCCCGCTTTGATTCTGGTAGTTGCTGCCCAAACTAGTCAGTCTGTGCAGTGTTGCTCATGTGGGGAAGCATGGCTAGTAGAGGACTCTTAAGAGTTGTCAAAGCGCGGCTTCTCTCTGCTGGCGTTGTGCGACAATTACAGACATTATGTTGAGAAACTACAAAAACTGGCTGGGGGTAGCGATAGCGGCAATCATTTGCTGGATCAGCTTCTTGCATCCCTGCAGCTCGCAGCTTTCCGATAAGCAGTCTAACCAGGCAGGAGCACCTGCTTCAAAGCTTTCACCAGTGACATCTCCAGTGTCGCCACCGGTGTCACCACCAGTTTCACATCCGGCTTCACGGATAGCGCCACAGCCAGTTTCACAGGCGGCTCCACAGCCAGTGCTACAACCGGTTTCACCACAAATCTCACCACCTGCGCCAGGGCAATCTCTGGCACCGCGGATCCAATTTGACAACGGCAAACATAATTTTGGGCACGTCAAGGAGGGAGTGGAGGTCAGCCACGTCTTTAAGGTGTTGAATCGAGGTACTGGACAGCTTGTTATCGACAGAGTCATCACATCCTGCGGGTGCACTGTTCCTACCATGGATGTAAAGACAGTTGATCCTGGCAAGACTTCTAATCTGGAA
Organism: uncultured bacterium; assembly: GCA_903835185.1. GTDB lineage: Bacteria > Cyanobacteriota > Vampirovibrionia > Obscuribacterales > Obscuribacteraceae > CAILLX01. The sequence goes on from CAILLX010000052.1 coordinate 7,525, forward strand.
GTGGTTATGAATACATCGCTTAAGCAGGGAGTAGTTACTAAAGAGATTCAAGTGTTCTCCAATGATCCTGTAACACCAAAGGCATCTGTTTATGTCACTGCTGATGTTGAAGACTTGCACAAAGATCTGACTCGCGCAGAGCGAGCCAGGCTTTTCCAGGGGAAATGCGGTTTTTGTCACTGGAAGATGGGACTGGGGCTGACTGGCGAAGATCTTTACCAGGCAGACTGTGGTATGTGCCATGGTGAGAAGGGGCAAGGAGGAGTAGGACCAGGTCTTGTCCCTCGTGCCTATACCTCTTCGGCGGTTGCCAGCCGAGTGACCCAGATAACCTCATTCGGTAGTAAGCGGCATCTCTCCATGCCTGGTTTTCTTGTTGATGCCGGCGGACCTCTGACAGGACAAGAGATTGAATCAATCGTGAAGTATCTTGCCGATGCTTCGCAGAAGAAAGACAAGAAGAATTGAGGGAACGTACTCTCGTCCACAACTGGTTCAGAAGCAGAAGGACAAGCCTAAGGACCTATTGTTTGCGTATGGCATACTTCTGTGCTGCAGTTGTCATTTCTGTTGAGGCTTCAGTGCTCGCGAGAGAAAATGAACTGTAGAGAGAGCTGAAGCGCTGCCAACCAGGCTTGCTATCGCTTCGCCGTCAGCTCCTGCTACCACCATAGTCGGGAAGGCAAAGACGTGATATTTCTTCTCCAGATCGCTTATCTGTTGAGTGTTCTTCCTGTCTTCCTTCAGTCTGTCGCTGACTCTGACAGGTGTGAAACGTGTTGTAATCATTCTGGCTATCTGCTTGTTGTTCAAGACATTCTTTTCTAGGCGTTTGCACGGCTCGCACCAGTCAGCACCAAATTCGTAAAGTACAAGTTTGTTGCCAGAACATTTGGTGGCATTAAACCGGTCTATCGTCTGCCATGGTATTGATGAGGTACTGGCTGCTGATCTTGATAGTTCGAACGGCACTATTCCTATACGCATGATAAGAACGATTATCGTCACCCAGATGAGCGGGCGTGGCATAACAGATGTTGAGATGTCGTCAGTTCGTTCCATAGAAGAAATCCCGTTTATTAGTGACAGCTACGGCGAAGGTGAGATAAATAAGCGTCATAGAAACGTAACTCAAGACTTCCCCCCAGGGGAAATGCACAGCGTTGACCGCATCATATACGTGGAATGTGGGCAAGATAATATCGCCAATTAGTTGTGAAGCTTTAAGAAGCAGGTCGGTGGCTCCTAACGATACCTGGTCCCCACCAACAGTGCCAGGACCGGCAACACTTACAGGAGGCAGTGTTTGTCCGATAAGCCAAACATAAAAAGCCACTATGGCAGTAGTCTGGAACAGCCAGTGTCTTGCGAATATGGTCAACATAAATGCAGCCGACAGAATTCCTGCATCTAGAAACCTTTCCAGCATCTGTCCAAGAATAAGAGAAACTGTCCATTCCTCGCCGAATGCCATTCCCAGCAGTGCCACTACAAGGTTTTGCGCAGCAGCGATCAATCCGCAGATCAATGCGATTGCGCACCATTTTGTCAACACATATTCAGTTCGAGTAAGTGGACGGGTGAACAGTAATGGCAGGCACTCGCCCCCTCGCCCTCCTGCTACAGCGCTGTTTCCTGCCACTCCCAGACAAAGCCCGGTTAGGATAAAAGCTACACCAACACTACCTGTTAACATCTCAAAAGTTTGCGACTCTGCGACACCATGAATCAGGCTGACCCACTTCATGCCGATTGGGACTACAAAGCCCAGCAAGATAACGTATGCCACTTTAATCTGATCCAGAAAGCATGACATTGTTGTAAAAAGAAGAATTGCTCTATTCATGGGGAGCGTCCTCCAATCGTTTGTCGAACAGTCTCTCCAGTCGTGCCCTTTCGCTCACGGCTTCTTCGACCGGATAGCCTGATGCAATGAGTAGTGCTATTAACTGTGCTGCTTGTGCGCCGCTGGAGACAACAAATCTAGCCCAGCAGCGGTTGGCTTCCTTGATTGAAATACCCAGAGATTGCGCCAGCGCAGCCAGGTTGGCAGTGTTGTTACTAATAGTCTCGCCGTCGGTCCACCTGACAAAGAGAGGGAAAGAACCGACCGGACTGTTTCGCAAATTCTCTACCTGCTCAATTCTGCCCTGGCGCATAAAAGCCACACGATCGCATTCACGCTCAACTTCATCAAGCTGATGCGAATTGATGATGGCTGTGACCCCTTTGCTCCGGAAACTGCTGGCCAACCTGCGTACAACGGCAACGCCGGTTGGATCAAGTCCCAGTGTTGGCTCGTCAAGGAGGAGCAGCTTTGGTGAGCCGATCAAGCACTGTGCAAGACTGAGTCTCTGCAGCATGCCACGGGAGTAGGTTCCCAATTTGCGATCCCATGCTGATGGGTCAAGCTCGACCTCTCTGAGTGACTCTTCAATATCAGATGACCTTGTGGTGGCAGTGCACTTGGACAGCATGTGATGATACTTGAGAAACAAGCGGCCTGTCATCCAGCCTTCAAAGTCCGGGCGCTCGGGGACATAACCTGTGATGCGGCGGATGGACAGATAATCAGCTGGTTTATCCAGGATCCTGATTGAGCCGGATTCAGGACGCAGAAGTCCAAGCAGGCATCCGATAAGAGTGCTCTTGCCGGCTCCGTTAGGACCTATCAATCCAAACACCTCGCCAGCCAACACTGACAAATTTACGCCATCGAGCGCACGTACCTGCCCGCGTTGATAGGTCTTGACCAGATCTTTTACTTCAACGCAGGTTTGTGATTCTTCCATGCTTCTCCTGAAACTGAAACAAGTAGAGCGCGTGTAGACCTTTTATACCCGACAGAACCTTTACAGAAACGACTGAAATCTCTGTTTGGGAATTGTGACTTTGGTGTTCCCCGGCAACAGACCGTTGCTCGGCGGCAGGCTTGTTCTAACAGGGAGCCTGTCTGGTGCTGGCCTTTTCTTCTGCCAGAAGCTTGATCTTCCCCAGCCGGTCCTTTGCGTCTTGAGATGTGGTCCTCTTTGTAATTTCGGCGGCAAATGGGATTGTAATTCCAGGATCTAATTGTACTTGCAGCTCAAGAGTCGTTGTCTTACCATCCTGTCCCTGGGTAAGAATCATGGCGCCATGTGACTCTTTAAACTTAGTGGAGCTCAGCATCTTGAAATCGATCCGTGTATAAGGATCCTCTGTTTCCTGCCAAACGCAGTTAACCTTGCCATACATAGGCACATTCTCAAGATTTTCATTAATGATTGCCACTTTGCCGTTAAACGATTCCAGCTGCCGCTGTTTATCATCTGTATTACGTTGGGCACGCAGTACTTCAAAAACAACCTCAGGTGGTGCATTTATCACGATTTTTTCGCTTACCATATCGAGCTCCCGGATTTTGCTGTAGCAATGATTTTATGCTCTTTGCATCGCTGCTGTGCGAGGTGTTCCTCAAGCTCAAAGAGGTACAAACATGAGTGTTAGCAGCGAGAGCTGTTGTGAGCCTGCTCTACACACTCCCCTTGGCAGCCCGGGATGTTGTTACTTCCTACAAGCTTACACCAGGTGGTCTTTTGCGGGACAGTGCTAGCTGTTAACGTGTAGAAAACAAGACAAGGGTCTTGACCGACTTGTTTCAGCTGATTAAGTGTATTCGTCCTGAGTCAGCATTCAGTGGACACCACTGCCGATGCAGCTATCATGAAAATTAAAGTAGATGGTAGTTGAATGACCTTACGTTCTGGGCTTTGGTGTTAGCTGATCACGACTTGGACAACTATTTCTCTGACAACGAACCGGTCTAATCTCTACCAGCTGTTGCGTTTGGACTGTGCCTGCACCATGATAAACTTGTCGACATGAAAAAGAACTTGTTGTTTCTAAATGTACTGTTAGCCCTCTTTGTGCTTCTGCTTGCAGGCAACTTGGCCTTTTCCCAAAGTATTGATTCTTCTGTGCTTAACCAGCAAGTCAAGCAGGTGCTGCTGACTGAACGTTTTTCTCCTCTAGCTAAGGTCAATGATTTACCTGAAGATGTGCGCAAAGAGTTTGCTCGTTTGGGTGGCGGGAGTTTGTCAATGGCAGATCCTGGTGCGCCTTATCAGGAAGGTTGTGTCGTCTCTCCGCCACCGCTGCCGCAACGGCGGCTTGCTTTTGGCGGACTGTCTCCCGGCTATTGCTTGATTCAATACGAGCGGGGCGGTAAAGTGCATTATTTCTCGTTGGTTCTCTTTCAGGTAAAGGCACACGTGGGTGCAAAGCTTATCTGGGCTGGTTCTCTCTCAGACCGTAATCTGCGGCTCTCTGATGTTGAGCAGTTGAGAAGTGCTGTGATGTCTAAGAGCGTCAATTCTTACGATCCTTCAGCACGACTCCCGTAACATTCTGATTCTGGGATTGCCTGTGAGTCATGATGCTTTATGTGAATTTATACCTCGGTGGTGACAGGGATTATTGTTATGCAAGCTCAGACTATCAATCAGCCAGTAGTACTTGGGTCGGTGCTCAAAGATGTATTAGCATCAGTCGTTGTTTTTCTGGTAGCGCTGCCGTTGTGTATGGGAATTGCGATTGGTTCTGGCATGCCACCGGCAGCAGGCATAGTTACTGGGGTTATCGGTGGGTTGGTTGTGAGCTCTTTAGGCGGCTGCGAGCTGCAGGTGTCGGGACCAGCTGCAGGGCTGGCGGTGATCATTTTCGAACTGCTCCATGATCACGGACTGGACAATGTTGGACTCGTAATACTAATTGCTGGTGCTATACAGCTGGTTGCTGGCTTGCTTGGCTTTGCCCAGGTCTTCCGCGCTGTTCCGCCGTCAGTCATTCATGGCATGCTTTCAGGCATTGGTGTCCTTATCTTCGCCAGCCAATTTCACGTAATGGTTGACGATTCTCCTCGCTCTTCAGGGCTAGCCAACCTTGCCTCCATCCCGGAATCGGTGCTAAAGGGGATCATTCCCAATCCTCTACATACTCATGATATGGCGGCTCTGCTGGGGGTTGCCACTATCATCATCTTGCTGCTATGGCAGTATTGCCTGCCCAAGAAACTTCGCGTTATTCCCGGTGCGCTGGTTGCTGTGGCAGCTGTGACAGCAGCAGCATGGTTTTTTCATGTAACTGTACGGTATGTTAATTTGCCTGCCAACTTACTGGATGCTTTGCACATGATTGTTCCTAATACGTTTGCCCAGCTGGGACACCCTGATGTACTGTTGGATGGCTTGGCTGTAGCGTTTATTGCTTCGGCAGAGACCTTACTTACAGCAGCTGCGCTGGACAAGATGCATTCCGGACAACGCACCAACTTTGACCGGGAGTTGGCTGCTCAGGGGGTGGGCAACATGCTCTGCGGTATTGCCGGAGTGTTGCCGCTAACAGGGGTTATGGTCCGATCTGGTGCTAATGTCGGTGCAGGAGCTAAGACGCGCTTTTCCGGAATCTTGCACGGATTGTGGCTTCTGTTGTTTGTTTGTCTGGCGCCTGGCGTGCTCAAAATGATTCCGACGTCCGCGCTTGCTGCATTGCTTGTTTTTACAGGGTTTAAGCTCATCAATCTCAAAGTCTTGGGCGAATTGCGCAAGTTCGGGCGCAGCGAGGTAGCTATTTATGTTGCCACCTTAATTAGCGTGGTTTCTATTGATCTGCTGACCGGCATTGTCATAGGTGTGGTGCTGACCATAGGCAAGTTGTTGTACATCTTCTCTCACCTGGAAATTAAGATTGCAGATGACCCTGATACCAACTGTACACACATCTGGCTGAAGGGGACAGCCACCTTCTTGAGCTTGCCCAGATTTGCCTCTGCTTTGGACAATGTTCGTCCCGACTGTGAGTTACACCTTCATCTGGATGCGCTCCAATACATCGATCATACCTGCCTGGATCTGCTTATGAGCTGGGATGGGCAACACCAGGCACGTGGTGGCACTGTTGATATTGATTGGAACACATTGGGGGCGGTCTTTGGTGATCGCCGACGGTTGGGCAGACCAGGGACACTTACACAGGAGCTGCGTATGGATCTGGCAGATAGGAATGAACCAGCTGTGCAGCAGCAACCGTCGTCGGATAGCGGCAGCGATATACCTTCATCGAGTGACTCGCACTAGTGGATTACTAACGTACATTTGCGTGAGCCTTGTAAATGCTAGTGTTCCTTGTTGTTTGGTGGGAGTTTCTTGTAAAGCAGCCGGAGGGGGGCGCGTTGTCAGGGGGGGGGTCTTGATGAAAAGATTTGTTCTTGGACGCTGGTTTGTCGAAGGCTTATGCAGGCTCTGATGTGTGCCAGTGGGATGCACTGCACAGCTGTGCGGGGGCGGAGTGCTGCCGCATGGCTGTGTGGGTTGCCAGGAAGGTGGTGGACTGTGTTTGATCGCGTATAATCAAACAAGTTCTTAATGCGCCCATAGCTCAGCTGGATAGAGCGCGTGGCTTCGAACCATGAGGTCGTAGGTTCAAATCCTACTGGGCGTGAGGGTTTCAGGAAAAAAGGTTCTTTTGATTCCACCCAAATTCCACTTTGCCGGTGAACTCAAGCGTATCTCGATTAATGCTTGATGCCATTCGGGGTAGTGCCGCCTGCAATGACATCACTCATGCCAGATCCTCTGCGAGCACTTGCAATAAGTGCTGCCTGGCAATTGCACCTGGCACTGTAAGAACGTGGCTTATGCAGGCAGCCAGTGTGCTGGCTTGCTGTTAGTGTCAGGACCAAAACGAAATGATTTCGTTCTGGCGGTATCTTTAACGAAGGGCGACATCGTGTCGCTCTTCGCCTGCTTCCCGCCGCCATCGTCGCCTTAGATTCATTGTAAGCGTTCCGTCCAGCACATCTTGCCAGAGGTCTTGCCGCTCTGCTAATGGGAGCCAGACCTGATGTCTCACTTATTGTGCAGAACTGGATGCCGGCTGCCATCGATCTGGTAGTAAATCGCCAAAGCAAAAAGGCTCTTGGGCGAGCCTAATCAGGGCATCGCGGATGTAGTCGTATGGGTTAATACCGATCCGCTTACAGGTGTTGACGATGCTTGCAAGGACTGCCGCCGTGTCGCCACCTTCTTCGCTTCCACAAAATAACCAGTTGCGCCGATTATGCCAGCTTTGACATGACCCCCAGGACTACCTCGGTATTGTCGGCAATGATGCAGCCGGACGGACGGCTGCCATCCTATATACATTCACCGATACTTGCAAGCGGCTCAACCTAAACCCTTGGCGCTACCTATAGGACGTACTGAAACGTATTAACGATACACAGGTAAGCAAGCTGGACGAGCTCCTGCCTGATCGCTGGGCACCGGTAACTCCAGACCCGGCAACACTGCCAGATACTTAGTCAACCGGTCATTGGACGAACACTCACCGGAAGTTACATTACAGGAGTGCTCCCATCAGCTTGCTGGCAGCCATTTGACACTAGTAAGAGCTCAGTAGTAATGCTTTTGATTATGTTACTATTGACCCCTTGCAAAGACAAGGAAACACTATAGATCATTGTGTGCAATGAGGTTAGAAGACAATGAATTTGAGATCGGCGGCTGGAATATTCATTTCTGTTTTTTGTTCTGCATCCTGCACAATGGCTCCAAATAGTGTTCGCGTGGAAGGAACTATAGGCGGTTTCCCAACACCTGGTGTGCGAACGCTCGCCGTAGCCGGCGTAGACGTATATGTATTTCGTGAGGAAGACATTCATCAAATGCTTCGTAGAGATGGTAAATTGCCGGATGCGGTCACATTTTTTGATAGCCTGCCATATTCCAAAGCCGTGGTGCATACAGAGAGTGCAGCATATGATAGTGGAACGTTCCGATTGTCGTTGCCGTGCAAGGGGAACTATGTTATTGCGGCACGATGCGGATTATATCCATGCGATAGAACTGGGAAGCAACTCTACTGGCTGATCCCAATCTCAGTAGGCACGGTTTCAATTAAGATTGAGCTTGATGGGTCGAATACCGTCGATACACCGGCTGCTGGTGCGTTCAAGCTGGACATGAAGAATTGCTATACAGTAATACCAGGCAAGACAGACGTTCCAGGTAAACCATAATCATCGATCTCAAACACTTGGCTCGGACAGCCACTGTCCGGTGATGGGCTAGCGCTATGCATCGTGTCTGTCCAGTAAAACACTGAAGTGTCCCCCGAATGAACTGCACAGATAATAGTGCAAGGAGGGTCATCATGAACTGAACAAGAAAGCGGTGATCGGGGTCTTGCCGCCGTGCCACCACCGGCGGTTTAGCTTTTTACCCCCAAAACCTAGTACCAGGCGCGCGGGGGGAGCGCACGACTTGGGACTCGCTTTTTTTCTGGAGATTGCATAGCCCCTGGTACCCATCCATGATCAATCAGTGGCGGTCCCTTACCTTGTAAACCTGCGACTGCGGAGAGTTCACCCAGGCGTTGGTCCCGCGGGGTCATCCGAAAAGTTTATGATCCCCCCTACCGTCTGCGTTTCGGGACTTCCGTGCGCTATCGGCTAACTGTCCAAGGTTACTTATGGTCTTTCTGCCGTGGTGCGCATGACCTCAAAACGATCCGAGAGTGGAATGACACTGACCGACTTTTATACCTCTTATCCCACTCAACTAAGTAGCCAAGTGGTTATTCCCTGGTTGATCCTTTTATAGAGTTGGTCTTATCGCTCTTGTGTAATTTATCTTCAGCCTTCTGTTTTTTCTTGGCTGCCTTCTCTTGCTCCTGACGTTGAGCATTAACCTTTGCCTCGTGCAGTTGGAGCTCTGCATAATCTCTGCGGTCAATCGCTTCTCCGATTGTGCATCTGCTCCAGGCGACCACTAAGAACAGCACAATTACCATGGCTAGGAACTGAATAGCCTTATTCTCGAACATTTCAATAGTGCCTGTTGTCACACTAATGAGTGTGGCTATTACTTCCGGTGTCTCATCCTCTAATGGAGTGTCAGCCATCCTTTTGATTAATGCCAGCGTTGCCTTGCAATCACCGATGGCTGTGTGTGCATCCTGCTCAGAGCCAGCAGGATGAGGCAGCTTCTGCCACTTATATTCCTGTTTCCACTCTGCCCACTCGCCGACATATTGTGCATATTTGAGCATGGCATCTTCAGTCTTAAATCTGAGCGACTTGTCTGTATTTATTGGGAAGTTGTGTTTTGCCAGACTCTGGACGAGCATCCTTATATCAAACGCCGTGTTGTATGCGATTATCATGCGTCCGTTGATTTTAGGTGCGAATTCCTGCCATGCCTGGAGCATGTTAGGCTTGCCCTTAAGGTCTTTTAGGGTGATGTGCCCTATCTCTTGTGCTTTAGGACTTATGCGCCGCTTAACAGGGTTGATGCGCTGCTCCATGATGATATTGCCATCACAGTCGATAACGCCGAGCTCGATGACTTCATCAGTGTCATTTATTCCAGTTGTTTCACTGTCGAGAATCAGCCAGTCTCTGCGAGCCATGATCGAACGAGCCCATAAGATAGCAGCATTGCGATCTCTTGGATTACGATGCCATGGCACGAGTTTGTGTAGGTTGTCGAGACTGCGCCCACACTTAGAACACAAGTGAGATTGTTCAACAAATTCCTGGCAGGCTGGACATTTTACCGACATAGTTCAGTGCCTCCTTTACTTACTGCATTGAGTTCCGCTGTCACTGCCTTTTCCATTGCTGCTCTTACTGTACCAGAGATAGAGCGGCGTCCACTCTTGATAAATAAGTCAATCTCATTAATACACACCCTGAAAACCTCTTTGACCGCTTTGTCTATATCTCTTTGCGCCTGGCTAGATGTTCGCACTGCTCAAGTACACAAAAAAGCTGCCAGGTACAATTCACCCGGCAGCTCTGAATCATCGCTTAGACGGCAGCCAGTACCGCCTCAGATGGTGCGACAGTCAACTGACAGTCTCAACGCGTGTGGGGTCAGGAAGTCTCGCGCACGGAACTTACGGTGCATGAGTCAGCGACACCGCTGGTAGTATCGACCCCCTATTAGCCAGGGAAATTCATGCATAACTTTCCATGACACCACCCAGCGGTATTGCCGGCAACCAAAAGAGGATTTGACCCACCCCTCCCCCTATGGCTGCCCTTGCGCCCAGGCGTCGCCGCCCAGCTCAACCCAGGCAGCCTCAAGCTGGTCGAAGCAGTCTCGCGCCCATGCTGCTCTGGCTTCTCCTTGTTGACTTTGCCGGCAGGTCCAACGGGTTGCCTCACGCCAGCAGTCCAGTGGATCTCGGTTGCTTTGTATAAGCGCATCGATGCGCTTTCGGCAAGCCTCAGCCGTCCACACTGGCGGTGTGTCATTTGATTGCATATCTGGTGCGTATGAGCCGCTTAAACAACATTCAGCGCCAAGCTTCCTGATATATACCTGCGACATCTGCTCATCACTCCAAGGCAGTGGACGAAAGGCATCAAGGGTGGTGAACACCTCATGCTGACTCTCAGCCTGCTTTACCCTGGTCAGCCAGTAGTCCAAATCAGTGACGATAGAAGGTGTTCCTTTCTGATTACTCCCCCTAGGGATAAAAGGGGTAAAAGGGATAGAAGGTGCAGGTTCGTTTTCAAGTTCGGACCTTTTACCCCTTTTATCCCTTTTATCCCTTAGAGTGGTGAATTGAAAGTCACGCCATCCCATTGGTCGCCCCCTTCAAAACAACAGCGGGGTTCACGTACCATCTGATAGATGGCCTGCCGTCAGTTTTTACCCTCCGCTGCGGTCCTAGGATGTGCCGCTCTCGCAAGACTTCCAGTGCTTTGGTGAGCCGTTCCAGCTTCGAGTTCTTGAACCGTCCAGAATTGTGGAGTTCGCTCTGCTTTATAAAGTAAGTGCCATCATCAGTCTCGGTATTGCCAACAATCCACTTAAATACCGCCTTAGCATCAGCAATCACCGGGTCATCACCCATCATGTCAAAAGCCGCTTGAGCGTGAATGATGAGCTTTTCGCATAGATCTAGCACCGGCTCTACAGTCTCCTTACTGATTACACTGCCGCTCTCCCCATACTCGGCAACATGACACAATCCTGCAATCCGTAGTGCAGCGCCAGGAAGCTTCCCGGTGAAGTCTTGCAGCCGGTCATACTTGCCGCCGTCCGCCTGGTTGTTCTCGATGTCCTGAGAGAATCTCCCCCATGCATCCAAGGCATCAGGAGCAAGCGTCAACATTCTCGGTTGTTCAATGCCTTGCTCATCTAATTGCGGCTTGATTGCCAGGAGCTGCTTAATCCCCACTCGATATGCATCCTGAATAGGATTTGGCATGGACTTCCGCTTGCGGACGTCACGAGATCCAACATTGCTCCTCGGTAGATAGTAGAGGAACCGCGCCAGCAATCCCTTGCCTCGAAAAGATTTCTTGTCACCGCTTCCAAGTGCAGACAGCGGCTCTGGTTGAATAGCCAACCCTATGCTTATTGCAATCTTGTTTAGAGCCACCAATGTCTTGCCGCGCTTGACTTTAATCTGTCCCCCAGCATGTCCCTGCAAGAAAACATCAAGGTTGGCAATGCCTCCAGTGTATAGTCCACCCATTATGTCGAATGTCGCAGGTTCGTCAGTGAGGATGGCACAGCGTTCGCCATTCTCTGCCAGCAGTTGCCTACATCCTTCAGGTGTGGTGTCAGTAACGAAAAGCTGTGGTGCTGTGACTTGCGTTGGCATTCTATTTCGCAGTTGCTTGATTTCATCCCGATAGTCAGCTCTCGTCTTGCTGGGTTCATTAGTTTTAAGAGGTTGTTTACTCATGACATTTACTCGCTAATTTCTTTAGTTCTAATATCCGAGCCTCGATGATGTCTCGTTCATCCTCAATACGCTCAATCTGCGGGTTGAGTCTCACCAATTCATCACGCTCCCATTCAGAAATAGGCTTCCTGAGTGCATCTAATACTGCTGTCTTACGGCTCGCTGGCGGGAGTGCGGTAAGCGTCCAAAGACTAAGAGGTTCCGTATATGTATCTCCGTATGGCGAAACCTCAAACCGCTTCTGAATGCAGGCGGCTAGCACCGGGAGTGCCATTATTACGGCAAGTCCTTGCGGCGTCTGTGTGCTCGCAGTCAGTGCATCAATAAAATCCCTTGCCCATTGCGTGAGAAAACAGCTATCGATCACTGGTGTGCTGATCTCCCCGAATAGAATCGGATCTTGCCATTGTTCCTCTTCTGTGTTTTCGATGCCGGGTGTAAGCGGTTCGCCATAGCCCAGTTCAGCCAGCTCCCTAGCTGCTTTTTTGTAGTCGCCGTCATGGTTCAACAGTGCGTCTGCTGCAAACTTGCTGTAACTGCGCTCAGGCTCAAATGGTGCTGCATTAGAGCTGAACATATAAAGCAACTCGCTGTCACCATAATTAGTGGTGGCAGACATGCCCTCATCAGTCTTGCCCGGTCGTCGCCATTCTTCTTTGTCTCCTTTTCGCCCGCTCAGCGTCCAGCCGTGCGGCTCAAGTATCTGCCTCCAGGTCGTGCGCTTGTTGAAGTCATCACCCGGACGGCCACCATCACTGTTATTTGTGGTAGCAACTGCTGGCAGTGTGTCGATATTGGCATGACTCTTAGGAACATATTTGTTATATTCTCGAGCTGTACTTAATAGACAGTCGCGCTCATCTTCAGTAATCTCAGGTATTTCTGCCAGATTGCCTCTCCCGTGCTGGTACTGCTTGTTTGTGGGATGACAGGCAGCAGGTGAGCCTGGTGCAATAACGTAGCCGCCCTCGCCTCTTGTCTCAATCAGCACCTCTGGATTGCCTTCTACATTAGCCTCCTGTGCCAGCTTTTGATTGCCCTCGATTCGACTACATCTGTAATAAATGTGAAAGCCGCCTCTTGGGGTCATCACTATCGGCAGCTTTGTTATTAAATTTCCTCGGCAGCCTTTGAGTCGCTTAAGATATTGCTTGCCTGTCTCTCCGTCATCAATGTCGATAACTTCAAGATTGCCAGATACTATGCCAGCAATGATGGCGATGCCACAACCTGAATCATTGCCGAACCACTCCTTAATCTCATTGTCGCTTGCAATGCGCTCTTGGTAAGGCTTCCAACTTACTGTTGGTGCCTTCTTACCATCAGGACGAATGGGGATGACAGAGAGTCCGCCGGCAATATATTGCCGAGCAATTTGTTCGATGTTTGACATTATTTCACCCCTACCGTTCTCTTGTTTAATGCCTGTGTGAGCATCTTACTGACCAGCGACAATATGAATTGCCGCTTGGCGACACTCAGCACGGTACCCCAACAATTCCCCGGGGGCTGATCACCGGAGCGGTCTAACCAAAAGTTGATACAAGATATCGCCATTAGCGTTGCCCTGGAGCGCGAAG
>CAILLX010000053.1 GCA_903835185.1 uncultured bacterium
CCGTCGCCACCGCCAGGAGGACCGCTGCCTTTTGGTGGGCCGCCAGCCTGGCAAAGATCAGTTCTGTTCTCGTCGCCACCGCCAGGAGGACCGCTGCCTTTTGGTGGGCCGCCAGCCTGGCAAAGATCGGTTCTGTTCCCCACGCCACCGCCAGTAGGTCCGCAGCCTTTTGGTGGTCCTGCCGTCTGGCAAAGGTCAGTTCTTTTCCCTTCGCCGCCGAGTTTCGGTCGCTCAAGTCTGTTTCCAATCGGTTCACATTCAGTCCAACACACAATGGTGTCTGCCGGAGAGACATCGCTACCTGTAATTATGCGGGCAGCTGCTGTGCAAGCTTCTCGGGCAGTTTGCGGAGCACCGCCTCGCCAAGTGATGCCTGCGCGTGATCGGTTTATAGTGCGGACAGAGAAGCCTACTCGTTTCTGGATAGGCACAGGACTGGTCATTTCCAGTACTGAGGGTGGCGAGCCGATTCCAGCTACACTAATTGCTTTGTCTGACAATCTCTGGCAAAGTACTTTGCTGGTAGATGTCCATTTTGTGACTGGGGCGGCGGTAATCATCGTCTTGCTGTCTTTGCTTTTCTGGTGTCCATTTATTTACCGGATTACTCATTCTCTGGCGCAGCTTACTGTGACGACTGAGAGGATTGCCCAGGGGCACTTTGATACTCAATTGACAAGACGTGGCAATGATGAGATTGGACGGCTATCGGAAGCAGTGAACCTAATGGCTGACAGGCTGAATAGCTTCGTCTATGGACAGAGACGCTTCCTTGGTGGCATAGCTCATGAACTTTTCTCACCGCTTGCTCGGTTGCAGGCGGCACTGCAACTGCTTGATGAGTCGGTTTCGACTGAACACAAAGATCTTATTCTTGATATTCGCGAAGAGGTCGACGAGATGAACGATCTGGTGCATGAGGTTCTGGCATTTTCTAAGGCGGGTTTGAGAGGCAAGCAGGTGGAGCTTGACGCAGTAAATCTTAGAGGTCTCTTTGAAGACCTCCTTAAACGTTTGGGTGTGCAGGAACAGGTACAGCTTGATGTGTCTGGTGATCTGAATGTTCTGGCAGATTCATTGCTCTTAGAGCGATCCATATCTAATATTGTCCGGAATAGTATTCGTTATGCCGGAGAGTTCGGACCTATTTTTGTTACCAGCTCACGTCAAGGGACAGAGATATCTGTCGTGATTGCCGATAATGGACCGGGTGTTCCGGAAGAAGCTCTCAAGCATTTGGGTGAGCCGTTCTTTCGATCGGAGCCATCTCGCACCCGGAGTTCGGGTGGACTGGGGCTTGGTCTGGCAATTGTCAAAAGTTGTGTGAATGCCTGCGGTGGCTCAGTACTCTTGCGCAACCGCCAGGGCAGAGGGTTTGAAGTTGAGGTGCGTTTAAAAACAGCGTAAGCCATTCAGGTGATATTGTCCAGTTGCGGCTTTCAGCATACTTTCACATTGCCTCAATCTGTAGCGGCAAGGTCTGTTGATCCTGGGTCGAGACGCGGGCATACATGGCAATACGCACAAAAGATATCCTTTGGGTGGTGTGAGAGCGTTGCACAAACCACACCTTTGAAAGACAAACACAACGTGTCCGTTCGGACCGTTGTCTAAATTGAAGAGCTGAGGCATCTTCGTCTCCGTGGAGGAAATTGAAGATGCAAGAGAAACGATCAGCGAAGCCCGTTAGAGCGAAGGGCAAGAGAGACCTTGGAAAGGAGCGCCTCTGGCGCAAGCACATAACTGCCCAGGCAGCCAGCGGACTGAGCGCTAGACAGTTCTGCCAGGGCCGGGGCTTGAACGTTAACACCTTTTACTGGTGGCGTCATGAGATCACCAGGCGTGATCGGGAGGTCCCAATGACGCCCGCTACACCGGTAAATCCGTTTGTGCCAATCCGGGTAGTTGCACTGCCCCAAACAGACATGGGACTGGAAGTGCTGCTTCCGGGTAATGCCGTCATCAAGGTGACGGAAGATTCGCCACTCACGCAATTGGAAATTGGAGCGCAATAAGAATAGAGTGTCCGCTCGATCTCCGATGATCCGGAGTCGGGCCGGTCTTAGCACCTCGAGATTGAAGGACTGAAGAACAAGTATGCAAAGATGCTAGCACAAAACAAAGAGCTGCGTCGGATTGCGTTTGGCAAGAAGACAGAGAAAGCGCCATTGCCTGAAGATGGTAGTTGAGGCAGAACAGCACGAGTGTTGTGTTCACAAATTCAACAAAGCTACTGGTGTTCCGGGGGTGTGTTTGCGACAATAGTGCAGCTTGTGGGGCGGTGCTCGTTCCAACAAGAACTTGCGCACGATATGCAGAGGTTCGCATGACTCAATCATTTCAGCACTTTGAGAGCTGTTTGCGCGGCGGTGGGCGGTTGCAGCGTGACGATATTTCCTGGCTGTGGCAAAATGCAACTGATGAAGAACTGCAGGTGCTTGCCAATATAGTGCGCAGGCGCTTTCATGAGCCGGGCGTAGCAACGTATGTGCTCATGCGAATCATCAATTACACAAATATTTGTGTAGCTAAATGCGACTACTGTTCTTTCTTCAGGATGCCGGGCTCTCCTGAAGGGTATGTGCGGTCAGAAGAGTGGATTTTTGAAAAAATTGATGAACTGGTTGCTGCTGGCGGTGATTTTTTCGGCTTAAACGGTGGTTTTAACCCGGCGCTGAAGATTGGCTATTATGTGGACCTGTTCAGTTCAATCCGTCGCCGCTACGGCGACAGCATTGAGTTTTACGCAATGACTGTGGTTGAGCTCATTTATGTAGCGAAGTTGAGCAATCTGTCAGTAAGACAGACAGTAGATCTTTTGAGAGATGCCGGGGTCAGATGGATAACCGGTGGCGGTGCTGAAGTGCTGGCAGATTCATTCCGGCAGCGTCACAATCCGCTTAAATACACGGTTGCAGAATACTATGATTCATTGCGAGATATTTTGGACGGCGGGCTTAAAAGCACGGCAACTATGGTTGTTGGCTTTGATGAGACTCTAGAGGAGCGGCTGGAACATCTGGAGGAGCTGCGCAATTTTCAGGATGAGACTAAAAATAGTTTGTTCAGCTTTCTGTGCTGGACGTACAAACCGGAGAACAACCAGCTTGGCGGCAAGGAGATCTCCCCGTCTGAATACCTGCGACACCTTGCTCTCTGCCGCATTTATTTAGACAACTTCAAGCATATTCGCACTTCTGTCTTGACTCAAAATGCTAACGCCTTGCGCGGGTTGCAGTATGGCGCTGACGATTTCGACATTCCCTGGGAGGATGAAGTGACCCAGATGGCTGGAGCGATTGTTGATCGTGATGTGAACAGAGTGCTTGGTTATGCTCATGAGTCCGGTTTTGGCACGGTCTGTCGTCCTGTGGCTTTTCAGGCAACTGCCGTTCGGAAGTAGCTTCCTTCTCCATAGGATTATGTGATCCCAGCCAGTTTCTCAGCGAGGCAGGATCATTGTCCTCATTGAGACAGCAACAGTCTTCTTGCCTTCTGGCGTGTTTGCCCAGATCTCCACATAGTATATGCCTGCCTCCCAGGAAGGTTGCGGCTTAATTACAAGCTTAAACTTGTCGCCGTCTGATGAGCGTATGAGTGTAACTGGCTCAGGCGATTGGTAAGGTGGAGGCCAGTATGATGCAATCTGTTTCTCAGGAAGAGCGTAAGTGTTGAGTTTAGAAATCTCCTGGGGAGCCATCGGTTGTGGCGGGCTGTCCCATTTGAGATCGATGCCATGCAATTGATATCCAGGGGACAACTTGCCGCTAACAACAATCTCCTGTCCGATCTGAATTTGTGGAGGGAGTGGGTCAAACGCCCCTTTGTTATCAGTAAATTCTTGAGTAATGGCTATTATGTATTCATTGCCGTTGGTGCCTACTGCAATTCCTATTCCAACTCCATCATGGTCCGGACTGAGAATGTTGCGTCTGTGTCCGTCGTTAGGCGGGACTTCATTGAACAGATTTGACTCAGCCTGCTCCAGATCATTTTTGAGCAGGTGCGGATTGGGAAGAACTGTATACCTGTTGCCGTCGGGCAGCTGTGCTGGTTGTTGCAAGGTGTGCATATTGTAAGTGTTTTCAGCGACATAACCGCTCCCTCCGGCTTCGGTGTAGCGCTGCCACGGTTTGTGCCCCAGCACATCGTAGTGTCCAAGATACCCTTTAGCTGCCATCTCTTTGGCATGGGTCTGACCGGCAGAAGTAGCTATCGGATCGAGTGTGACTGGTGGTACACCTTTGCGTTTCCGATCACGATTGATGAGATCCAGCATGTACTGCCTGGATTGTTTAATAGTGAGCTGCTTCGACTCAGTAACTCCGGCAGTCCCAACAGAATCTCCTGGCGTCAGCTGTGCGCCTGACTGTTGAGCCCAGGACGGAGCCGAGAAAACTATCGTGGCTGCAAGAGACAAAGCACATATAGTCAATTGGCGCATTTCTTCTCTAAATCGGCAGCTCTCAATTAGTAAGCACACTGATAGTCAGTCAAGTTGGCAGCTGAACCTCAGACGGCGTCCCATTCATCTTTTTCTATGTGGTCTAACCCGTCTATTTGCCAATGTTTGTCAATTTTCCGTATTACAAAACGACAGAAATCATCTTTTTTGCCGGTAAACAAATCCTGGTGAGAGAAAAGCTTGACCATATCCTGGTTCTGGTCCTCAATTTTTATCATATCCACTGGTGCTCTTTCGTGCTCTTTCAGAAGGCGAATATGCTCATTGGCTTTGACAAAAGTTTCATATGTTTCTTTCTTGCGCATGCCTGGACTCAACTGGTCATATGCTTCTTTGAATTTCTTCTTGGACAGCATTTCATAATGTTGCCTAACTAGCTGGTCGGATGCTTGTACCCGTTCATCGAAACCGCTAACAAATCTTGCTGAATCAAGTATGAGTCCTCCGCCACCCTTGTGCATCGTAATGTTCCAGACAGCACCATTGGTGGCACCATCGAGTTTCCCGAGAACGCCGATAAGCGTTGTTCTGTCCAGTGAATGGAAGGTTAGTTTCAACAAGTTGCGACCAGGAATTGTGCAGATATGGAGCCTGCCGTCGCCAGGATTGTCTTTGAGGAAATAGACTACGCCGGTAGCACTGGTACCCAACGTATTCGTCCAGGCAAACCAGCTCACGGCAGCCAGTATGGCAACAAAGAAAAGTCCAAGAAGTAGAGACAAAACAGGTAAATGAGATCTGCTATCAGCAGTTATGGAGCGTAACTGCGCTATTTCGGCAGGAGCTTCTTGTAGTGGTGGCAATTCTCCATTGCTGGCAGGTTTGTTGTGAATCTTGGTTTTGGCCAGCACAAGCTCCTGTAGTTCATCCTGTGTGGACACAAAGCGTTTGTATTCAAACTCAAGCGCCTCTTTCATCTCCAACATCGAATCGTAACGCAGATCTCTGTTCTTCTCTAATGCTTTGAGAACGATCCGCTCTAGTCCCTCGGGGACGCACAACTCAGGCCAGTTTGCCCGTAGTGGTGCCGGAGTTTCGTTAATATGCTTTGACATGGTCTCGACCAGTGTCTTGCCGACAAGTGGTGGCAGTCCGATCAGAGCTTCGTACATAGTGGCGCCCAGCGAATAAATATCTGAGCGGGCGTCGAGCGGATTGCCAAGACACTGTTCCGGACTCATATAGATAGGGCTGCCAAAGACTTCGCCTGTTTTAGTAAGGTGTAAAGAATCCTGACCGGACTTTGCAGTCAACTTGGCAATGCCGAAATCAACCACTTTGACAAAGTCGTCCTTCTCTTCTGTCTTGATAAGGACTATATTGCTCGGCTTGATATCACGATGGATGACATGTTGTCGATGTGCATGCTCAAGAGCGCTGCAAGCCTGAATAAAAATTGGCACTGCACGGCGTGCATTCAAACGACCAGATCGGGACACAATGTCAGCAAGACTCTCTCCTTCCATGAAGTCCATGACAAGAAAAGGCTGCCCTGTGCTTTCAATCACACCAAAATCATGTACTGTCACAACATTGGGATGATGCAGGCGGCTTGCTGCCTTAGCCTCCTGCTGAAAACGCTGAACACTCTGTTCATCACCAATAAGATCGGCTTTGAGGACTTTGATGGCAACAATGCGATCAATCAGCTGCTGCCTTGCCTGGTAAACAATCCCCATGCCGCCTCGTCCGCAAACAGAGATAATCTCATAGCGATCAGCAAGGATCTTTCCAAGCAGAGGATCTTTTTGAGCGGCTACACTGGTCGGAATGAGAACAGTCCCGTCTTTGGGGCATGCTTGCAAGTGTCCGGTATAGCTCTGACGGCAAACCATGCAGAACTTCGATATGTCTGTTTGTTGAGGATCGTCCGGTGCCACTGCTGTTGATCTTGCTCCTTCTATAGGCTGTGCGGTTTAACCAACAATCATATCCCTGATAACAACTGTTCGTACTGTGACATAGTGGGAAGGGACAGCATTAATTATTTCATTAGGTGGGCTTAACCGTAGACGGTGGGACAGTCGCTGGTATTTGCTGTTGCCAATATCCGCGCTTGCCGGCAGGCTTCGTTAGCTCAGTTTGGACTTGTGGCGAAAGAACTCAACAATCAGTGCTTTGCATTCGTTCTCCATGATGCCGCCTATGACTTCAGGGATAGGATAACTTCGACCTGGAAGAAAAAGATTAAAAGCCGAGCCTGCTGCGCCAGAAAGAGGCTCGTAAGCTCCAAATACGACCCTGGCTACGCGCGACTGTATAATTGCTTCAGCACACATAGGGCAGGGTTCCAGCGTGGTGTAGAGTGTTGTGCCGTCGAGGCGCCAGCTGCCTGTTGTGGCAGCTGCAGCTCTGAGCGCAACTATTTCAGCATGGGCGGTAGGATCTCCTGAGGCTTCGCGCTGGTTGCAGCCGCTGCTTATGACTTTGCCGTTTTTTACAATAACTGCTCCTACCGGCACATCAGCTCCTGCGCTCTTGGCGACAAGAAGAGCCTGAAGCAGATAGTCCCTGTCGCTCAAAGTAGCGGAAGTGGTCTGGTGTGCAGACTCTACCGCCGGGCTGTTGTCGGCGGGTTTTTGTGTTCGTTTAGACCTGTTGTTCACAGAATCAGTATAGTTGAGCTCTGCAAAAGTTGACTCGTTAGAGATATCTCTTGGAGACGCCAAGCTCGAGGGCAAACTTGTAACCAATCAGTTTGTACATGAGTTTGGCGGCCAGAAAGTCAGGGGCGTGTAGAGTTTTGATTGGTGCCAGTTCCACTATATCTGCAGCAACCACGTTTTTTCGGACGCACAAGACTTTGATCAGGTCCATGAGCTGGTACCAACCCAAACCGCCAGGCTCAGGGGTGCCAGTAGATGGCATTATTCCGCAGTCAAGACCGTCCAGATCTATGCTCAGGTAGACATTGTCAGAGAGAGTGGAGATTATTTCGTTGTAGTTCCAGCGATCTTGATTACGAGCCCAGAAGATATTAATTCTTGGCTTCTCTTCTTCCAGCCAGGCGATCTCTTCGGCACATATATTGCGCACACCTACCTGTGTGATAATCGGCTGAGGCAGACCTTTGTAGATGTGGTATGCCACTGATGCGTGGCTGTAAGGATTGCCCTCGTATGATTCGCGGCAATCTGCGTGTGCATCAATCTGGAGAATGGAAAGATTTTCATAGCGGTCAGCGCAGGCTGCTACCGAGCCCAGTGTCAAAGAGTGCTCACCGCCTACTATTAGCGGAAACTTTCCAAATTCAATTATGGGAGCGACAACTTCGCGCAGCTCTTGAAATGGCTTTTCAGTCTCAGCAGTAGCAACAGGCATCTCTATTGGTGCCAGAGTTTGAACGCCTATTTTGTACGGTTCAATCCAGAGCTCCTCATCAAACAGTTCGACCTGTTGACTTGCCTTCAAGATGGCTGCTGGCCCATGTTTTGTCCCTTTGCCATAGCTTGTGGTAGCTTCGTATGGCACCGGAACAATCGTCACCCGCGAATTTTCAGGTGAAGAAAAGTCGTCAGACAGACCGAAATAGTTTGATGTAATCGATTCCATTCTCTTTTTCAAACCTCAAATCGACATAGTAGGCTTTTATACCACCAATTTAGCTCTTGAATTCTATCGGCTGAAGGTGAATGGTTGTCGGCATCTTGTCAGGGAGTCTTTCTGTTTCATTGGAGTGTAGTCCGGTAACGTGCTTTACTTTTGTCTAGTCTGGAAAGTCATTGCCGATTGGCATCCTTTGTGCGAGCAGCCGATTTTGATTGTGAACGTTCCCTGTGCCACTACCGGCGGTGACACGCTAAATAAAAGGCAAAATTCCGCACAGTAACCGGTTTTCCCAAGACCCATGCAGGAGTCCTGCTCTTGGATATCCCAGCGGCTTAAGCTGAAGGTATTAGGCAGGTGCCTGGTTGCATGGGTGCTCAAGCGAGCTATGTGAGTGACGGCAGAGAATGGCTTTGTGGTATAAAGCCGTTAGGGTCAAAGAGGGTTGTTAGATGAAATGGACATTACCGGTGTGCATCATGTTCAGCCTTGCAGTGCTGTCTCCTTCGGTAGTTAAAGGTCAAGCAGCAGCTGAGATGGGCGGGTTGTACGGGAAAGGTTTTGGCTTTGGGGGTGGGCTAGGTACAGCGTTTGGTGCTGCTTCGCAGAAGATGAGTGGCAACTTGTCAGGCTTAGCCGGCGAGCAGCTCAATGCAGTAGAGGCTACTGCCAAGAAGTTGTTTGAATCTGCCAAGTTCCAGGAAAAAGCTGGGAAGTCTCCCGAGTCCGCCAAACTATATAAAGACTTTGCCGACTTTAGAAGCAGGTATTTTGGCGGCAAGGACAAGCAAGCAGGCGATGCTTATCAGAAAGCCGGTGCCATCTTATACAAAACTGGAAAATATGGTGCAGCTGAAGAATCTTTGAGACAGTCTTTAGCTGTATGTGCCCGTCGTAACGGTCCTGGTGCCCAGGTATCGACAGAGATATTGAAAGACCTGGGAGCTGCCTGTCTGGCTCAGGAAAAATGGAAAGATTCAATTTCTTTCTACAGCCAGGCTCTGACATTGACAGAGCGTGCCGGTGAAACAAAAGGTGCTTCAGCACTCGCAATTAGAATCAATCTTGCTGATGCCTATGCTAAATCTAACAACTATGCCTTAGCTGCGCCTCTTCTCAAGCAGGCTGCCGACCTGGCTGACAAAGGCTCCCAGGCTGAAAAAAATCAGTTGCCAAGCATACTTGACAGATATGCTGAGACTCTCAAGAAGCTTAACAAGAGCGATGAGCCAGCTGCATCTACTGGCAGCTCCAACGAGTTAAGAGCTCCTGCTAACATAGAGTCGCTCCCGCTACCGCCCAAAGGTACCAAGCCCTAAAACGCCATGGAACCAGGATATAACGACCAGCTGACACAAAGAGATATTCCAGCTTGCAAAGAGTTGTCTGCCGAGGAGCTTGGCTTGCCGTCCAACATCTGTGTTGTAAAAAAACTTGGTCAGGGTGCCATGGGGGCAGTATTCAAGGTTCGACACAAGGTGACAAATGCCAGTCTGGCAGTAAAGGTCCTCCTGCCGCAGCTGGCTGAGGATAAAACTTATGTGCGCCGATTCGTTCAGGAAGCAAGAGCTTCATGCGCACTTTCAAGTCCGCATATTGTTGCCGTTTACGATTGCGGTGTAACTGCAACAAATCTCCCTTATATCTTGATGGAGTATGTTGAAGGTATGACTTTGCGTGACCTGCTTGCGCAGAACAGTCCCCAGCTGTCAGAAGCGCTGGACCTCTTTATTCAAATCGCCGAGGCGCTCTCTCATGCACATAAGAGAGGCATTATTCATCGTGACCTCAAACCATCAAATATAATGCTCACCACAACCGATAGTGGTGATGTCCTTGTGAAGGTGCTAGATTTTGGCATAGCGAGAATTGCTCAACAGGTCAGTGAAGCAACTTTGAACGATCTTACTGCCACAGGAGAGGTTCTCGGCACGCCATGGTATATGAGTCCGGAGCAATCGATGGCCGAAGATGTGGATTGCAGGTCTGATATCTATTCTCTGGGTTGCGTCATGTACCACGTACTGACAGGCAAACCGCCTTTTACTGGAGCGACAACTTTGCTGCTCCTCATGAAACACTCGCGAGAAGTTGTTCCTGATATAGGTAAAGCTCGTCCTGACCTTAATATCCCAAGAGGTTTGCAGCTTATTGTCAGCAAAACGCTCGAGAAGAGACCGGAAGATCGATACGCCAGCATGGATGAATTGATGGCTGACCTGCAAAGGTTGCGGCAAAAAGGCAGTGTTGCCATCTGGTTGACGAGCTCTCAACGTCGCTCTCTTCGCCAGGCGACGCATCTTCTCATGTCAATCTTTATTGGTTTTTGCTCAGCAATGGTGCTTTTTCTACTGTTCACCTTTGTGAGAGGGCTTATAGGTGGCGGGACACTGCATTGATCTGCATTGGCATGTAGCTGTATTCGCAGATAGTCAGACGTATTCGTTGTCATAAGCCAATGGCAAGGCAACTTTAATTTGTTATCCCAGCGTCATTGATAGTCATAAGAGCAACTTTTGCAAGACTGACTCATATACAGCGGTTAATGTATCTATGTCAGCAATTTTCACACACTCGTTTATTTTATGAGCAGTGGAATTAATAGCTCCCAGCTCCACTACTTGAGCGCCGGTAGGGGCGATAAAACGCCCGTCGGATGTACCGCCGGCGGTGGAGAGCACAGGAGTTATTCCTGTGGTCTCCTGTACAGCTTGCAGGACGGCTGTTACCAGCTCAGCAGGCTGAGTCAGGAACGGCATGCCTGAGACCCGCCAGTCTATTTCAAAATTTAAACAGTGCCGGGTGAGAATTGTCTCAACCTCAGCCATCAGGTGCTCTGGTGAGACTTCTGTGGAGAAACGCAAGTTAAAGATAGCTTCCAGTGCTGCCGGGATGACGTTGTCGGACCCTGAGCAGGCATGAATATTGGAAAATTGCAATGTCGTCTTGCCGAAAAATTGATTGCCGTTATCCCAGCGATGCGAGCAAAGATCAACTATTGCCGGGGCGCACATGTGAATAGGGTTGCTTGCAGTCTCAGGATATGCCACGTGACCTTGAATGCCGTGAACTTGAAGCTTTCCTGTTAAGGAGCCGCGACGTCCGTTCTTAATGATATCGCCTACGGTGGCAGTCGATGATGGCTCGCCTACCAGACACCAATTAATCATCTCCTGCCTGGTTTGCAAGAGCTCGACTACTTTTGCTGTTCCGTTTATGGAATCGCCTTCTTCATCGCTTGTGATAAGGAAGGCTAGAGAGCCTTTATGGTCTGGATGTTTTGCCACAAAGCGGCAGGCTGCAGTTACCATAGCAGCAAGACCGCTTTTCATGTCGCAGGCTCCACGCCCGTAAAGATAACCGTCGCGAAAAGCTGGTGTAAATGGCGGCGTCTCCCACAACTCCTCAGTCCCGGGTGGCACGACATCGCTATGTCCGGCAAAGACAAACAGCGGGTGCTTTTGGCCATGGCGACTCCAGAGATTTTTCACTGTGCCAAAAGGCAACTGCTCATTTACAAAACCGGCAGAGGCAAGCCGGCTGTCAATCAACTGCTGGCAGCCGTCATCGTCAGGGGTCAGCGATCTCTTAGCGATAAGTGAGGCTGTCAGAGCGACAGTTTCAGAAAAACTTTCCTGGTCCATCGAGTGTACTCCAGCTCGCAGCGATTGCACTCTAGATATCTCGCAATATCTCGTTGATGCTCACTTTGGAGCGTGTCTTCTCATCCACCTGTTTTACTATGACAGCGCAATAAAGACTGTGGCTGCCGTCCGAAGCTGGCAAGTTGCCTGGTACTACTACAGATCCTGCTGGAATGCGTCCGTAAGTAATCTTGCCGCTTGTGCGGTTGAAAATGCGGGTACTCTGCCCTATAAAAACACCCATGGAGATTACAGAGCCTTCTTCGACTATGACTCCTTCCACAATTTCAGAGCGAGCTCCAATGAAACAGTTGTCCTCGATTATGGTTGGTTGTGCTTGCAGCGGTTCGAGAACACCACCTAAGCCTGCTCCACCTGAGATGTGGACATTTTTTCCTACCTGAGCACAAGATCCAACTGTAGCCCAGGTGTCTATCATTGTGCCGCTGCCTACATAAGCGCCAATATTAACGAAAGAAGGCATAACAACCACATCAGGAGCAATATATGCGCCTCGTCTTACAGAAGCAGGCGGCACGATGCGAAAGCCGGACTTGCTAAACTGCTCGCTGTTGTAAGTGGAAAATTTGGGCGGAACTTTGTCATAGAAACAGGTATAGCCGCTATCCATGACCATATTCTCCTGGATGCGGAAGGAGAGAAGGACTGCTTTCTTTAGCCATTCATTAACTGTCCAGATTCCGTTTACCTTCTCGGCAACACGCCATAGTCCGGCATCGAGAGCCTCTATAGCTGCAAGTATGGCCTCGCGGACAGGAGGAGCTGTTCTCTCCGGTGCAATTGCTGCCCGCTGCTCATAAGCTTCTTCAATTATCTGCTTAACTTGCTCAGCTGGCATTGAGATTGTGTTTGTATTGCTCATTTTTGCTCCTTAGACTACGCAGAGAAAGCTTCGCAGACGCTCAGCTGCTTCAATGCACTCATCCTCTGGTACAACCAGTGCCATGCGTATATGGTTGCATCCAGGGTTGCCTGTGTCTGTCACACGTGAAAGGTATGAACCAGGCAGAACAGTGAGATTGTATCTGGCAAAGAGCTCTTTTGTGAATGTAGTGTCATCGCCCGGTGTTCCTGCCCAGAGATAAAAACCGCCATCAGGACTGTATATATCCATGACAGGGCTCAAGATGGCAAGAACAGAGGCAAATTTCTGGCGGTAGGCGAGACGGTTTGCTTTGACATGTTCTTCATCAGACCAGGCTCTGGCGCTGGCCGCCTGATAAGGTAGCGACATGGCGCAACCGTGATAAGTTCTAAAAAGTCTGAACGCCCTGATAATAGACTCATCTCCGGCAACAAAGCCGGAGCGCATTCCGGGCAGGCTGGAACGTTTGGATAGGCTGTGAAAAACCAGACAGTTGCGAAAATTATGACGCCCGAGTAAAGAAGCTGCTTGTAGCAGCCCGGGCGGCGGATTGTTCTCTTGTGGATAAATCTCTGAATAAC
This sequence comes from uncultured bacterium, assembly GCA_903835185.1. Taxonomy (GTDB): domain Bacteria; phylum Cyanobacteriota; class Vampirovibrionia; order Obscuribacterales; family Obscuribacteraceae; genus CAILLX01. The sequence goes on from CAILLX010000053.1 coordinate 13,123, forward strand.
ACTCGTCAGAAGCAATAACAAAACCAAAACGGTCTGACAGTGCGATTAGCCGCTGGAGATAAGAAAGATCCAGCACAGCACCGGTCGGATTGCCTGGAGAGCATGTATAAAGCAGCTGGCAGTGTTGCCAGACAGTATCAGGAACAGCATCCAGATCTGGATAAAACAGATTGTCAGCTGTTGTATTAAGGAACCATGGCTGCGCACCGGCTAAAAATGCGGCCCCTTCATAAATCTGATAAAAAGGGTTGGGCATGAGCACCAGCGCTTCTGGTCCGGCTTTGACAACACATTGAGCAATAGCAAAAAGAGCCTCTCTGGTGCCGGTAACCGGCAGGATGTGCTGCTCAATGTCTATACTGGCGGCAGGCAGATTGTAACGCCTGGTTAGCCAGTCAGCTATCGATTGTCTTAATTCGCTGCTGCCTATTGTGGTTGGATAATGGCTCAGTCCGCTGATCGCTGAGCTGATTGCTGAAGCAACAAACTCTGGAGCGGCATGTTGCGGCTCTCCTATTGAAAGCTTGATTGGTTTGAGACTGTCCGGTGGGGTGGTGCCGGACAGTAGTCTGTCCAGCTTCTCAAATGGATATGGCTGCAGTAGCTTCAGATGTGGGTTCATGTAAAAGAGCCGAGATGTGTTGTAATCAGTCTGCGTAGAAATGTGGAGGCTTGCCTTTCTTTGAGCTTGCTCTCAGTTCTGTGGTAACCTCTTCGACCACTCTTGCAGTGATTTTTATTATCATCTGGGCAAGTGCCTGAACCTGTTCGTCCGTAAACTGAGCTCCTGTATCTTCCATAGCCCGCACAACAAAGTGCTGGGCTTCTGACTTCATCATGAGCGGTTGCCTCCTGACAGCGGATGGTTGGGCAGCAATGTTGAGTTTACCGCGAATTCGTTATACCAATTCGCAATCACCTGGCGCTTTCCTGCTTGATAAGCTGGATTCAATGCCAGTTTCCAAGCTCGCGCTAGCTGCGTCTTTATTGTTTGTTTATACTTGAGCTTATGTTGAAGGCAAAAGGCTGCATGATGACAGTTGGGAAATGCCAGGTGCACCCCAAAAACAAATTCTGCCTGTCCTTGATGTGCTCCAGTAAAGCTGCGAATGGACCTCCATCGCGAGCGAAATGGACTGCTCATAGTGCCGGTCAATGCAAAATGTGCTTTTAAAAATTGAGGCTGGCTTTAGTGAGAACGAAATAGCTAAATTACCAGCAATATCTTTTTGTCCATTTAGATTTCAAGGGTCCCAACAGCCAGTCGCTTAACCTAGCCAGATAACAGCAGTTACTTCAGCGCCTTCAACCTTTATGCAGATAGCTAGCAATAGCTTGACGCATGTGAGAGAACAGGTCTTGAAACAACCTTTCTAGCTGCGACAATCTTCAGTGGTTACGTCACAATTCTCTTTGGATTGGACACAGGCACAGTTGCCAGGTGGAGGTTGTTGTGAGTATTGCGCTGAAGCTGCTGGAATTTCTGGTCAAGGGAAAGCTTTTAAAGCTCGGCAGGCAGAGCTGTAGCGATGGACGAAAGGCTCAGCTAGAGGTGGAGCGCAAGTTTTGCCTTTCTGATGACGAATATGAGTCGCTGCCTGAAAAATTGGGTTCACTTGGCTTCACAGCAGCTGCTGCTGTGGAGATGACAGACACATTCCTGCCAACCATAGATGACAAAGAGATGATGCGGGTACGCGTGGAGAAAGGGTGCTGTGTTTCACATGTCACTCTGACAGCGAAGAGCTGGTTTACCACGCCGGATGGAGGCAGGGAGCGGCAAGAGGCTGAGCGGCAGATAGCAGCGGCTGTAGGGCAAGCTCTGGTGCTTGCTGGAAGGTTGCTTGCAGGCTCGGCGTTGTTGTCGCTGTCCAAGTATCGTCAGATGTTTGTTGGGAAACTGTCCGGGCTTGCTTGCGTGGTCAGTATTGACCAGGCTAGGGAGTTGGGGCAATACTCAGGCTGTTATTTGGAGGTGGAGATCCTTGTTCCAATTGGAGCGGATGTAACGCCGGCAAGAGAGCAGATTGCCGCGTTTGCAAGAGAGCTGCTTGGAGATGGTCGCGAGCCGGTTCAGCTTTCCTACCGGGAGATGCTCAAACTGAGCTTGCAAGAACAGTAATTTGGTGTGTCTTTTGTGGAGCGGCTGCGGCATGGTGTCCAGAGCCTGATTCCACAAACTATGGCTTCTTCGTAAGCCATGGCTGCAGCATGGCAATCGCGGCAGGGTGCCGCTCAAACCAAATAACCGCCAAGTTAGCGGCGGATGGAGGTAGTGCTATGTCACAAGCAAATCAGATCAAGCGGATCAAGCTCAACACTACCCAGGTGAGCACCAAGGAAGAAGAGTTCACCACATTTGTGGAGCGGTATCTCGTAGGACAGCCAGGAGCAGTGTCAACTCTTGGGCGAGCCTATCGCACAGGACTCAATCCAATCGCCAACTCCCGCCGCCCGATCGCTGTGTTAATATTCGCCGGTCCTTCGCGGTCGGGGAAGAGCTACTCGGTGGAAGTGGCGGCTGAGTACTGCCATGGTTCGCGCGATGCCATGGTGCGCATCGAAGGCGAAGAGATTCAGGAGAGGCACGAGTTGGCCAGGCTGGTCGGCTCGCCTCCAGGCTATATCGGCTACGAGAAGCCGAACGACAAGCAGACACCCGGAGTGCCGACCACTTCAGCCAAGCTGGCTCCTGCCAATCTGGAGGCTTCTCGCCACGGCTCGACTTGCCCGATTGTCTGGGTGCGGATCAACGAGGTGGAGAAGGCACATCCGGCGCTGTTCGATCTCTTGCTTGGTGCCACCGACAATGGCAAGCTCGATCTCGGCAACAATCAGGAGGTCAACCTGGGCAAATGTGTCTTCGTTCTTACCTCCAATCTCGGCATGAGGGAGCTCCAGCAGCAGCAGAAAGCAATTGGCTTCCTGCGCCGGGATACTACAGTCAAGGATGTCTCCGCTTCGGTCAATGCTGCGATCGTTGAGAAGTTCCGCCCTGAATTCCGCAACCGGATTGACGAGGTTGTCGTCTTCAATCCGCTCACCAGGGCTCAGGTTCGCCAGGTAGTGGATGTTGAGGTCAGTCGCATTCAGGACCGCATTCTGTCCCAGGTCGCATCTGAGCAGCTGTTCGTTCTCTGCGTCGACGAGGGTGCCAAAGACTTCATCCTCGATACAGCCGACAACAGTGCCGGCGGTGTCGCTGACATGAAGCGCAGCTTGAAGCGCTATCTTGAAGATCCGATTGGCAACGAGCTTCTCAAAGGCACGATCAATCTTGGCGACAAGGTGATTGTGACTCGCGAGGACGGGGATGACGAACTGTCGTTCTATCTGGAGCGCTGTGGTGCTGACATTACTGCTTCTGAGATTCCCCCTGTGCCCAGTCACACTGCCAGCTCGCCTGACTCTCACATCTTCCAGCGTAAGCTGGCAGATGTGAAGGACAGGGCTTCCCGTTCTGAGAGGCTCTTGTTCGATCTCAAGCTGGTTGGCGGCGCAGACCTCAACGCTGTGAAGAACGATTCGGCAGAGCTGGTGCACGCCCTCAAAGAAGTCTTCGGCTTCAAGGTGGTCGAGTACTGGCTGCATGAAGAGGAGCCGTTCGCATTTAAGGTGATTGTGAGGGGAATCGAAGATCAGATCGCCATGTTCAAAGACAAGTACCCTCATGTGATTGTGACTCGCAGAGTGATCGCCCTTCCCAAGAAGAGCTGACAGTGCAGAATGGTCCGACTTATGCTGGCAGGCAGAGATCCTTCCATCTCTGCCTGCCAGCGCCGTCAACGAAAGAGAATCTGTCCCAGGATCCGGATGGCACAAACGTTGTGTTGCAGGCAGGCTGTAAAGAGACGAGGGTGGTCATACTATTCCACCACCCTCGTCTTGTGCTTTAAGCCACTTTTCCCCTTTAATGCCACCATGCACATACCACAAAATGTAGTATTGATAAGATCGCCTGCATTATTCATGCATTTCGTGGTGCCTGGTCAGGGTCTGAGTTTTAGGCAGGCTGGTTTGTCAGAAGAATGATCTTGGCAGCCCGGACGAGTCATATGCTGCGCGGTTACAAGTGTGGGGTTGTTTTGTCGCAAGTGAGAGATCTGACCTGTGTCTCGTCAGTACAGTGTTGTGCCGATCAGATCAGTAAGAAATAATACTACGTACGGTATCACATGCGGTGTCAAGGATTGAATTGACCTCGCAATCGCTTCATCCTTGGAAGTTGCAAAACAAACCCTAATGAACAAAGGGAGGTCAATTTGAAGATTAAGCCTATCGCCGGCAGTGCGAATATTCAACATGTCTTACAGCTCGGCGGGAATAAAGTAGTCCAAGCCATGTTTGGAGACAGGCAGCAGACCAAGCTGGGCGGTGCTCCAGTGCTGCTGCAATTAGAATTAACTCAGCAGCTCGTGAGTGGAGCAGCTGCGTGCTTGAGGGATTGGCGAGTGCCAGGACAAGTCAAGTACTCGCTGTTTCAGCTTCTGTGGCAGCGGGTGGTGCTCATCTGTTGCGGCTATGAGGATTGTATTGATGCAGCGTTGCTGTCCCATGAGCCGGGTTTGTTGCTGGTGCTAGGTATAGGTCCTGATGGCAACAGCAATGGTCCGGCATCTCAACCTACAGTATGTCGATTTGAGAACAAGATGAGTGCTGCCAACTGCTACCGGCTGGCTGCCTGGCTCTTGTACGCATATATTGTCCAGAAAAAACGTCCGCCCAAGTCGCTCCGCCTTGACTTCGACGGTTCCTGCATACCGACCTATGGGCGACAGCAAGGAAGTTCTTATCGCAGCTATTATGCGACTAATATGTATTTCCCTTTGTTCGTCTTTGACGAGGATGGTGAGTTAATTACTGCCATCTTGCGGCCTGGCGAGCACGGCGAGGCAAAAATGACGCTGCCAGTTTTAAAGCGCCTGGTGCTTGCATTCCGGGCGGCATGGCCGGCAGTGGAGATAACTGTAGTAATTCAGCTGCCAGGACTTTTTACCCAATCAAGTTCGGCTCTTGATGCATGTATTGGCACAACGCCTGCTCTCGGCATTGAGAAGCTTGCTTCCCGCTTCAGCGCAAAGAATGACGCTTGCTTCTATACGCGAGCACTTCTTGCGTATTCCGGCAATCGTGGAGGAGAAAGCAAGAGCTTTCAACCTGATTTGGTCCAACACATTTCCGCTCAAGAACCACATGCACGCCCTGTGCACACGCCTGACACATGGGCAGAGAACTATCCGCAACTGGCTGTCCATATTCGACCAATTCCTCATGTTATTGATTATCAAAAGGACACTTGCTGCTTAGGGCTGAGCGCAGTCCTCTGAAACTGGTTGAACAAACGTCTGGACCCAGCAGGCTCAGTTTGGCATTGGTAATGGCACGGCAACACCACAAGACTGTTCCTGAATTGACCACTTAGCGCGGCTTGCGGATGCTTGCGCAGAGACGCTAGCCATGGAACCCTGTATCTATCAGATCTTGAGTGGATATATTCAATCACTCCCCTTCGCAACCCGCATGGTTAGCGCGTCTTCAAAGATTTACAGTGATCGTAGCTATACTATATGCATGAATAATCCAGAGATCGAAAAAATTTTGCGAGCTTGTCCCTTTTGTCGTTGATTTAGTTGGTGACCCCCTGACCAAGCGGATTAAGCCTGGGTAGGTTTGATCTTGCAAAGGTACAAATCTGTGACAAGGAGGTCACCATGAGTAAATCATCGTCTGGATCTAAGAGC
>CAILLX010000054.1 GCA_903835185.1 uncultured bacterium
ACGGTTCCGCCCAGTCGGCAACAGCTAAAGCTGTATGCCTCCGTGGCGGTCTCAATTAAATGTCAACGGGTAATTACAGATTGGACTAACCCTTTGACACAAAACTATTGACAGATCCGAGATCTACATCATGGCACCGTTTAGAGCCACGCCTGCCTTCTACGACCTGCCTCTCGAAAGTGGTGAAACAGACATGTATGAGTTCTTCAAGAACCATTCAGAGATAGGTCCATTTGTACAATTGCCACGAACTGGCACTATAGCTGCCGACATTCAGAACTTCTTCTCCAGATGGTCTCCCAGCAACAATGATTATGCCGTAGAGTTCAAACAATCGACCTCGGCACCATCGTTCAGCTACACTCCATCAGCAGAAGAATCGAGAGAGCTCATAGCGCTTTATGCCAATGCGTCATTTGCTAAGCTAGCCGGGCAGCAACCTGCTCAAGCCACCAGATTGGCTATTGCTTACAAACTGGTCACACCGCTTACACCGGCAATCGTTGTCGCAGGCAGCATGCCCGCAACCAGCCCCTCCAGCAGTAATGACTCAGCTTCATCACAGGCTAGCACAATGGTTGTTCAAGGTATCAATACTGCAGGCACAGTACGTGTCAATAATCTTGCCAATCTGGAGGCGCTCCTCAATATTCTCGCCAATCTATTTGAGGTAGGCGGAATAGCACTGGGTTGCTGTGTGTTCTTGCAAGGTCTGACCAGTCGAGGCGCCGTCACACGCTTTCTCGGAACTGACTTAGAGCTCTCTGCTGGAGCACGCATGGGTATCGGCGCTGGACTCATCCTGGCTGCATTTACCGTCCCCGGCATGATCAACTGGTTTGTCGCCTCAGCCCGTGATGCCAATCTGTTCAGCTAAGAGTGTCCAGCCTCAACATAGTTGCACCTCTGTCTCAGGCAGGGGTGCAACTGTGATACAGCAACAACAAACAGAGCTGCACAGAGGATGAAGGTGACAAGCCAGTTGGAAGCAGGAAGGTGTAATCCATCCTTATACTCCTCACCTGGCGCAATAAACTTCTACTGGCGTCCATCGCTCGAATTACCAGATTACTAGTGCTGCCTGGACCAAAAACAATTCCATGATTAGCCAGTACACTGAGCTCGTTAGAATTGAAACCGCTGGCGGCAAACAGAGCTTCACCAGTGGTAGCGAAGTGCTCGACAGCAACGTTGCCCTGCAATGGGAATTGATTGAACTGCCCTTGCATTGGCGAACTTGTCCACGGGGTGTTGTCCGTGGCAATACGTGTACCAATTTGCTCATTCAACAAGAATTGCTGGTTGAGTTGCGCTTGTTCTGCTTGAGCAAGAGAGTTCCAGAAAGATAAAAATGCTGCAAATGGTGACGTTGGCAATGACAACGATACTGATGGCAATGAAGATGGAGAAGGTGGTTGGGGAGGTGGTAGTGGCGGTGGTGGAACAGGAATCCATGGAGAAGGAGGAGTTAATCCAGCCTGTATCAGGTCACCGCTGCCAAGTGTAATGAACTGTGCATTACTGTCAACATTGAATACAACATTGCCTCCAGAAACATTGATACTTACAGGTCCGCTTGCCGTTATGTCAGCAAAGTTTTGTCCAAAATAAGCATTCCCACCACCAGCTGCCGAAACAGTCACGTTAACCGGCACTGTACCTGGAACAAAAGGTGGTACCGGCATACCACCGACAACTAGATACGCGCTACTGTTAGCAGCATTTAGCAGTACTGTGGATCCAAGCCGAATATTACCGCTAAATACTGCATCTTGTAACGTCAAGATGCCATTTGCCGCGACTAATGCTGAATTGTTCACAATCTGAATATTACCCTGTGTCGCAAGAACAGTTATTCCTCCGCCCATCGTTATCGCAACTGGAGTGTTTGTAATTATTGATGGCGCTACCAGACAGAAATTGGCCGAACTTGTACTGTCAGTAACTGTCCACAATGAGCTGACACACAGTGACGCCAAAAGACGCGGACAACCGCTCTTTAGATACCCTTTAGCTTTGGTTTCCCCTGAACACCAGAGCTGGTTGCTTCGTTATCAGAATCAGTGCTATTGATGGGTCCGCTGGCGCTGTCACTCGCACTCCCGACAGTGTTGCCGTTGTTCGGATTGACTGATGTAGGATGTCCTTTCGATGAACCTGGCGGTCCCAGATTCTCAGATTCCATAATCTGCTTGCGCATGTTATCCATCGCACCATAATAGGATGGCTTGCTCACCGACAAACGCAGTCCGCCATAGAGACGAAAGTCAAATCCGCTCAAGCCTGGAGCTTTATGCGAGTCCCAGTTCCAGATAGGCTCTGCTCTCACAAATGCAACCAATGCTGGAAGTGTCTTGATTATCGGCCGATTGACTTCAATATCGGCAATCATGCTCACATTGCTTTGCCGCGGAATGGAATCATTAAACGGCGGATGTCTGAAGTTAGTGACAAGCGTATCGTTAACAACTAAGTTCCATGCCCCACGCTTGTAGAGATATCCCAGTGTGTAAAAGGGATCAATCTCGCGAGTCGGTGCAACAAAATAATCGCCGCCACGCAATTGCAATAACGTACTCCCAAACACAATGTTGTTTGGATTGAGCACATGAGTGACTGTAGCGCCTGGAAGAAAGTCAAACTGCCGAAGATGACTTGTCTGCCATAACTCACGAGCTTGAAAATCAAGTTGCAAGTTGGTCTTTCGCCCCAGCGCTATATTATGCTGCAAACCCCACGAAACTGACTGTGTGGTGGGGAAATTGAGCATTGTGTGCTCAGCAAATAAATCCTTAATGACAAAATAGTTGGCATAAATAGACGTGTTCTTCAGAACGTTATAACCCACAGTGACATTGGGTAGAATTCGGAAGGCATAGTCAGCCTTAGGATGGCTATAAGTAAAGAAGACATTAGTGTCCAGACGTTGGGACACCTCAGTGGTCGAATTGAACCAGAGCCTCTCAGGCAGCGACTGAAAAATGCGGAATTTATACCCTGGAGAAAAATTGTTGCGCTCTGGAGCAACCGAAAAGGGGGTGACGTCTGTAGGGATGAACTGCGGAGGCGCTACCTGAGCAAGCTGAGTTTCTCGCACATTAAGGTTAATCGGAGCCAACCCGCTATTTGTCCCTGATAATCCCTGTGCTTGTCCAGGCGTGACTGTCTGTGTCATCAGTGAAACAGCTAAGCTCATAAAGCACAGACATCGTCTCAGACGCTTCCAACAACCAACATCAGAGTACTCATCCTGGGAACTTCTCAGCCCCCTCTTTTCAACAAAAGCCATGAACACGCAAACCCTACCAATTCATTCATCTGGCTACCAAACAGGCTTCCTGCATGATTTTACACCTCAAAACCGCTTTGTGCATAATGGAAATAGATTTGCCTGGCTTTGAACATTTGCTGAGCTGATGCCAGTCAGACAGACCGGTCACTCTGGTGTGTAGACACTGAAAGACTCTGCTGCCAGCATACGAAGCCAGCAACAAACAATGCTGCATTGAGAATGAACATAAGGAGAAACGGTGCCCAGATGGCAATCGGTAGAGCAGCCAGCACGAGCCAGCTTGTCAATGGATAGCTAGTGACAAGTAAGCACCAGATGCGATGACATCCGCGCTCCAGCCTTGCTACTCCAGCTAGACTGACTACCTGCAGAGTAATTGCCAGAGGCGCCAGCATGAGCAGGTCGTAGCTGTGGGTGTGCGGACTGGCAAGCAAGCAGAGCAGCACTGTCAGACAGATGGCAAAACGTGTGTCAGCAGACGCTGATCGAGTGGTTTTTGCCCACAGCCAGAAGGTGGCAACAAGACCAGCTAACATGGCGGCAATTCCCACCCTTACAGCCCACCAGTCAGGCATCACCAGTGAGGCCAGCCCCCTGGCACAAACCATCTTGTTGGCATGCACTCCAAGAAATTCAGGCGCAGCTTCAGCATGCAGAAGCATGGCAGGATAAGAGAACACATTTTCCCAGCCAACAGTAGCTCCGGCAGCCGTAAGCAATACCAGCTCGACTATTGCGGCTGCAACGAGAATGCGGTAGCGCTTACATGCAAGAGCAGGGATAGCAAAGAACAAAGTATAATGCGGCTTAAAAGAAAGCAGCGCCAGGGTAGCACCAGCGACAAGATCCCGCCGGCTGAGCCAGGACCATAAGTAAAGGCAAAGAAGGGTAAGCACAAGCCAGCCTTGCTGCCCTGCGCGCAAGTTCACTATGGCAGGGAAACTAGCGGCAGAACCGAGTAGTACTAAGAACAGTTGCAGAAGAGACAGCCCACTTTCCTTACGCAACAATAAAAGCAACGCACCCAAGCCGCACGCCAGAGATAAGCCGGACGAGAGCAGGTAAGCCATCTCCAGTGGCATGCATGAGAGCGGACGCCAGAGAGCAAAAATAAATGGTACGTGCTGATTAAAAAAAGGCTGATTAATATGAGCTGGCGCAATGGCTGCATTGAACCATTTGAGCTGCACTAACGGATCATAAATATGATGAGCATCAGCTGAAAAAGCAATCTTGCTATCCAAATAAAACAAAATGAAATCAGAGCAGGTCACATATCCGCGCTGAACCGATACCAGGAGCTTGCCTGATACAAACAGCTCTGTTATCTGTTGGAGCGAAGTAAAAAATAGCAAGAGGATGAGCGCAAGATAAACTGCATTTACAGCTGCATCCAATAGCGACTGTCTGTGCAAAACCTGATCCTCTTTGTGCAACAAAACCACCGCCAGTTATTATAAAACTACTTCAGCTCTAACTCCGCGCGATTCAGAATGTCCCGACTCAAATGTTGCCTACACTTGCGATCGATGAGCTTAACGTGTACACCTTGAGCTTCCCAATCTTGTTCTTGCACAAATCTCAGTACTCACCTGGTGCTAGAAGGAGAATAAAAACTCTAAATCTTCTTGAGTAAGCTCTTTTGCTACCCCTTCATCACCACCGATAACCAGCTCGGCTAGCTCTTTCTTCTTCTTTTGCAACGCCAAGATCTTCTCTTCCACTGTCCCTTTGGTGATGAGCTTATAGTTAAAGACATGTCTGGTTTGGCCAATTCTGTGAGCACGATCAGTTGCTTGATTCTCGACAGCTGGATTCCACCAGGGATCATAGTGAATTACATAGTCGGCTCCGGTAAGATTCAGTCCGGTACCACCTGCTTTGAGACTAATCAAGAAAATAGGAATCGAGTCATCAGCGTTAAAACGATTAACTTTATCCAGACGATCCTTGGCAGGAGTCTGTCCATCCAGATATTCGTATGAGTATGTTGTCTTGTCCAGTTCGTTGCGAATAAGTGTCAGCATCTCAACAAATTGGCTGAACACCAGGACCTTGTGTCCTTCTTCCACAAGTTCATCAATCATCTCGAGCAGAGCAAAGAGTTTTGCCGACTCAGGCAACTTGCTATCCCCTCTGTTCTTAAGGAGACGCGGATCGCAGCATACCTGGCGAAGCCTCAACAGAGCAGCTAGTACTGAGATCTGCGATCTGCCTATGCCCCGGGAGGCAATCTCTCCAAATATCTTCTGTCGGCATTCATCGAGCACGTCCAGATAGAGCGAACGTTGTTCATCATCAAGTTCGCACAGGTTAATGATATCGGTCCTATCAGGCAGCTCTCGCTCGACCTGACTCTTCATACGCCTCAAGATAAACGGGTGCGCAATCTTGCGCAATTTTTGCCCGACTCCTTCAATACCACTCTCAATCGGTCTTTCAAAAGTGTCGTTAAAATCACGATATGTCCCCAAAAACTCAGGCATCAAAAAGTCGAAGATTGACCAGAGCTCCTTGAGACGATTTTCAACCGGTGTCCCTGTTAGAGCCAGACGATGCAGGGCGTTAAGCTGCCTACAGGCCTTGGCTCCCACAGAATCCGGATTCTTGATGTTTTGTGCTTCGTCAAGAATGACAAATTCAAACGGAATGTTCTTGAGCGCCTCATAATCGCGGCGAATGATACCATATGTGGTGAACAATACATCTGGCTTTCCTTTGCTGTCACGTCCAAGTTTTGACAGTAGCTCCCCTCTCTCTCGCCCTAAAAACAGCTCGGTCTTGAGAGTCGGCGTAAAACGCTGAGCTTCGGTCATCCAGTTGTAGACAACAGATGTGGGTGCCACCACCAGAGACGGTAAACGTTTTTGCCCGTCTTTATGGTGAGCAAGAAGAATAGCCAGAGCCTGGATTGTCTTACCAAGTCCCATATCGTCAGCCAGAATGCCTGACAGTCCGTACTCGCGCAAGAAGTAGAGCCAGTGGAACCCTTCTTTCTGGTATTCACGCAAAGCACCGCGAAAGTCGGTATGGACCTCTATTGGTGTCAACTCCTTAAAGTTGCGCAACTTTGTGAGAAATTCGTGGAAGCCTTCGTCAGCCACTGTGTTGATACCGTGAGCCTCAAGAGCTGCCGCCACATGCAATGCCTGAAAAAGCGGTCGCCCCCGCTCTTTACCTGGAATCTCTTTAGACTGTCCCACTACCTTCAAAAGACTAAGCAGTGTCTGCACTGGCAGCCGGCAAAACTCATTATTGGAGAGCTTAATATAATTCTTGTTATGGCAAACAGAGTCAACTATCTGCTCGAAAGGAACAGAATCACCGTTAGAACAGGCGGTCAGATCAAAATCGAACTTATAAGCATTCTTCTTCAACGTCAGACCGGCTGTAAGGTTGAGCGGCTCTTCACGTACACGAAAAGTGGCAAGCTCTTGCAATCCGGTCACATCCCACTGATTGCATTGTTCGGAAGAAAGATAATAGACGACATCTAAAGCTGGCTCTTCCAGAAAGAAAAAGCGATCAGCTATTGTTCGCATCGGCAGCAGATTAGAGAGAAAACGCCTCACCTGGCTCTCCAGCTCCCACATCCGCTTCACCCAGACACTCTGCCCGCTGTCTGAGATGGTACGGGTATAAAGCTCAGACTCCACTGCTGAGGTCTCGTCTCGCGATGGCAAGACCAGCTCTCCATAAGCAAAACCTAAAGCCAGCTCCAATCCGTCCTTTTTCTCAGCAAGCCTGATTACTACTTTGGGCGGCTCTGTTACTGCCACCGGAAACGGAGCAACAGTCTCATCCAGCTTGACCGGCAGCCTCTTCTTTAATATAGGCAGGTCTACAGCAAGAAACTTAGGCACCAGATCCAGTTTTACAGTCATCTCGCCATGAGAATCGAAGAAAGGGAACAATCTGTGCAAGGCGGAGACATCAATACTGTAAAAGACACTGTGCGAAAGCACCCAGCATGACTGCCCTAAGAAGAATATAGAGTCCGGCAACACCTGCCCATCGTCCCTCTGGGCAACAAGTTTGAGTAGAAGTTCACCACTTTCAGTCTCAGATATGACTACGATAGGCTTGGCAGCAACGCCAGCAAAACTAATCTGGCTGCCATCATTTGTATTGACCAGCTGGGCACAAAGAGAGATGTGTCCAATTACTGCACCTTCGTCCCCTCTGGGCACCCTGTGCCCGCCAGCTGGACCTTTGGTCGTCTGTGGAAGCAAAGTTAGATATCTTGTCAGGCGCCAGATTCGTGACTCAGGCGGCAGCAAATCAAGAATCTGCGGCGGAATCTTGAGAATATTAACTTTGCCGTGCCTCTCGTCAGGCATCGTCCCAAGAATCAGTGCAAGCGGCTTTTCAAGCACCAGCACTCCCAGCGTGAATTGAGCGGCTGCTTCTTCAACGAGAGCATCTTTTGGATCATCAAGAAGATCGCGTGCTTTTGGCACCCTCTCTTCAGTCAACTCCCGGGGGCGTTCAGGCTCGTTTAAATCAAATCTGATACCGGGCTGCCTTCTGGCAATATAAGTAAGCAGGACTGCTACTGAGTGTTTGCAAACCTCTTCAAAATAAGGGCAGGAGCACTCAGCTTTAAACACTTCAGGCTCGTCGACCTGGACGGTAACCCGGTATGGTTGAGGCTCAGAACCGATGACAAGAGCTTCGACTTTTTCGCCAGATCCAGTCTCTTCATACTTGAGGACCTTCTTGCGGCGATAGTATTGAATGCCGCGACGATAGACCGGCTCGCTACTGGCCTCTTGAACGGCTTTGAGCGCTAATGTCATTCTTTTACCAGGTGCAGGTTTCATACAAGCAGCTGCGACCTATAGCCAGGCTCAGACAAAACAGGCTGTTGTGCCGGACAGGTAAGTCCTCCGGCTCTTCAGCACTGCGGTATACAAGCTTATCACGACACGAGCCAAGACTGAACCTAGGACCTACCCCTTACTGCGAAAGTGGAGCAGGTTGCCAGGACGGGGATAGCTGCTCACCCGCTCCACCACCTGCTCGACAACTCTTTTCATCTCTTCCTGGCTATTCTCCAACTGCCGGCAATATCCTTGCATCTGATCGGCTTGCGACCTCAACTGTTGAGCATCGCTTGTGAGGACAGGAATAAGAGACTCAAGTTCTGACAGAACAATAGATGGCGGATTCCCAGGCGGGCGAATTTTGACCTGCCAGTCACACTGGACGCTTGTCTCAGGAACCGACAGAGCTACCTTAAGCCTTTCCAGAGCCTCCTTGAGAAGCAAAGCTCTTTTGTAAGTCTGCTCTGCCTCCTGCTCCAGCCACTTCTTGCGTGAGTTCTGGGTAACAAGCTCGGCTGTCAGATGATCTAGCGCTTTTTGTCTGATCTCCAGCTCTTTGCCTAAATATTCCTTTTCTTGAGCTGCTATAGCAGCTGTACGCTGTCTCAACAAGACAAGAAAGATAAGTGCCAGAGTAAACCCAACTGTGACCAGGGTCTGGAGCAGATAGCCTCTCTTGGACCCGGAAAGCTCAACCCAGTTTGTCGTTAAAAAATGGCTGATATCGGAAGCAAAAGGAGGCGGCGGTTGGCGAACATAATAAACTCGCCCAAGGACACGACTTGCCGGCAGACGTCCCACCTGCGTGGCCAGAGCAGCCCGTGGAGAGCTGTGCTCAAAAACCGGCTCAAGCGGTGGTGGGTCTGTAAGAAGATCGTACGGTTCAGGAGATCTGGAGAGATATTCAGGCGAGATCACTTTCTGCCAGGAGCCCTGGTGATAAACTTTGCCGGTTCGATAAAGAACTGATCTTCCTGCCGGGTCGGTTATCACCAACCCAAAAATACCGTAAGTTGAGTCAAGTACGCTCTGAATAAGATCGTCACGTCCAGCAACAACCAGTTCAGACAATGTAACTGGAAGAGTGTGATGCAGCATATTGAAATCGACTGTCTGCACCTTGAAAATTGTGCCATCCCAGTAGCTGTCATAGTTGACTTTGCAGAGAAACACCCAGAACAAAAGTGCTCCAGCAAATATTGCCAGCAAAAGAGCTCTCTTCTTCAAAAAAGGAATCAATCGATCCATAAGCCCCTTGGCAATTCAGACCACACCCTTTATCTTCTTACCCGTTCAGGCTGCAAACCTTCCTTATATATAGCAACAGAGCCTGAGCAACTGCTAAATGCCTTCTGGCAGAACAGCATGGCTTGACCGATTAAGAAGGACTGAATCAAAAAACTAGCGACAGTTCAATTTTGACTGAAAGAAAAAATATTTTGCAATTTATCAATTTTCTGGTTAAAGAGGTTTCAACCCGGGGCATAAACAATGTGTGAAAGATAACTGATGGAGGTTTCCTTTAAAGAGATATCCAGATTAGCAGGACAATTCAAAAAGAATACTCCCATGTAATTGGGATCTTCCATATAAATGGCTGAGGCGCAAATTTGCTCTCATCTTGCCAGGCTGGCACAAACAGCCTGGCTTTTATTTTGTCCACCGCAGCAGACAGTGGCACCATACTTGGTGCAGTTGATCCGCTCACAACTGCTAATCGGTATAGCAAGCGGCGTCTTTTAATCTGTCTGTCTGCTTCTTGAGAATTATTTTGTGCTATTAATGGCCGCTCATAATAAAGACAATCACTTACTACATCTAACAGGACAGGAGAAAGTTAATGCTGCAAACCAAGATTCAATTTAAGCCTTACGTAGAGAAGGATTTCAAACATTTGCAAGGACTTAACGGTATCTCTGACAAGACAGTAGAAATACATCTCGCCCTTTACTCAGGTTATGTCAAGAATACAAATATACTCAACGAACGAGTAATTGAACTTACCGAGTCAGGCAAAGCAGGCTCTCCAGAGTACTGCGAACTAAAGCGTCGCTACGGCTTTGAATACAACGGAATGAGGCTTCATGAGTATTATTTCGACAATCTAAAGCCCTGTGGCAGCTCTGAAATCAAAGAGTCCAGCCAGCTAGGACAGAAGATAATAGAGACATACTCCAGCCTGGACATCTGGAGAAATGATTTCTCTAAAGTAGGCGCCATGCGCGGCGTCGGCTGGGCAGTGCTGTTCCAAGATCCAATCACTGGAGTGCTCTCCAATCACTGGATCACATTGCATGAGGAAGGAAATATAGCCGGCTTCACCCCGATTTTAGTAATGGATGTGTGGGAGCATGCCTGGCTGCTCGATTACAAACCAGCCGACCGTCCTAAATACATTGAATCTTTCTTGAGCAATGTTGATTGGCTAACTGTTGAAAAACGCCTGCAGAAATAAGTAAAACGTTAGTGGCTGACATACATGCAACATTGCCTTGGTGGAAGCGTCTCATCAACAACCAGCGCCTTTGAGCAGCGCAAAGTTATGGAACTCACTTTAGAAGGACAGATAACTGAGGCTAGCTCTATGGCTCAGCTTCTCCAAACTGTTGAAGCACAGTCAAGCAAACCTTTCGCTATTCTGCGCCTCACCTGCCCGGCTCAAAATCTTAGCGGACGGGTCGCTCTGAGCAAAGGCAGATTCATTATTGGTGCACAGCTAACTCAAACGCAGGTAGATGGCTATGCTGCCCTGAGCAAGCTCCTCTCTATCAAGGAAGGAAGTTATGTTTTCCTAGAAACAGACAGTAAAGAAGATGCTGCTCTCGGCAAACCGCTTCATATAAGAGTCAGCACATTGATAGAATGCTGGCCTGAGATTCCTCAACAGTCAACAGATCTCTTCGATGAAGAATCACTTCTAGATGAACTGTTTGCCACCCAGGAATCAATACCGCTTGACATAAACAAGAGCTTTGCTTGCCCTCCACAGACACCACTTCATGGCGCTGATCAAACAGATATTAAGCCAGACTGGCAGCTGTTCTCATCTTTTATGCAGGAAGACAATCCGCCAGTCACTGTCGTCCAGCCTATATTGCCCGCAGGCAACAGGCGACTTGGAAAGACAACCTTAGACAGAATGAAAGCAGTAAAGTTGACCAACTCACCTCTAGCTGGCAGAGCTTTGATTCTGGTCTTTATTCTACTGGCAGCCTTCATCGCCTTTTTAATATGCCTGTCCTATCACATGCATAACCTGCCTTAAGCTACTGAGAGAAGCTCAGTTTAAGATAGAGCGTTTAAGTACCCTTATCATATTAGATGCATCCTGCGAGAAAAATTGTGGTGAATCAAAGTCTAAGAGCTGGCAAACCACTGATAATTGCCATAGATGGTCCGGCTGGAGCCGGAAAGTCAACAGTTGCCAGAAAGGTCGCCCAAGAGCTTGGATATCTGTATATCGACACTGGCGCCATGTATCGGGCAGCCGCCTGGCTTATTTTGCAAAAGAATATCGACCCGAACGACCAGACGACTGTAGCTGCGCTTATCTCGACAGCCAAGATAGAACTTAGGCAGGCGAAAGATATCGACGGACCAATCAGTGTCCTGATCAATGGACATGAAGTCACTGCAGCAATACGCAAGCAGGCTGTGACCCATCTTGTTTCACCTCTGGCAACTCAGCCGGCAGTTCGCCAGTATATGGTGAAACAGCAGCAACAGATGGCTGCTTCCGGTGGAGTTGTTATGGACGGGCGAGATATAGGCACAGTTGTCCTGCCTGAAGCCGACCTGAAGATTTTTCTTACTGCCACCCCGGAAGTGCGGGCCAAACGACGCTGGCACGATCTTGCCAACCAGGGAGAGCAAGCCGATATAAACATTCTCATTACCGAGATAAGACAAAGAGATGAGCGCGATTCAACAAGAGCTGTAGGACCGTTAAAACTGGCAGATGATGCTATTACTATCGATACTGACAGCTCAACTATCGACTCTGTGGTAGCCACAATCATCAACTACTGCCAGCAAGTCTAACTCATCGTCAGATATCTTCCCTTACTTCATCACGATAAAGCAACCGCTCAGCTTGCGCACACAAAGTAGACAGCGCAAGCGGCACTCCGGGAGCACGCATAAACTGACGGCAGAGATCAACTGTTCGCCGCAAGGAGCGCACTATATCACCTTCATCATAGATGGTGGCGTTACGTATATCATCCCAGCTGGCACCTTCAGCCCACATCTGTGTCAGTCCAGCTACAGCTCCACTGAATTCAACCGGCAGCTCGACATCAAAGTCACGCTGCATGCGCCAGATTTTGCGACCAACTTTATTGACTTCGTCAAGCACCAGGGCAACTGCCGGGCTGACACAAGCCCTCACTGCTTCAGCAACACGCCCTTCTTCAGAGACTATGGCAGTCATCACTGCTGCAAATTCAGTTGGCTTGAGATCATAAAGCCACGGGGACAACGCCACTTCACACAAGAAGAGCTCATTTGTGCCGCGAATAGCTGCAGCAGTATGACCGAGAGCAGAAGGGGTCGACCCTTGCAGATAACCTTCCAACCTTAATATATTGGCCAGAGCTTCAAATGTGCGCCAGTAACGTGTCATTTCCTTCTCTAAACGCTTAGAAAGATCACGATTCCTGCTCTCTTGCTGCTTGATTCTCTCTGTCTGCTTGCTGCAAGGCTTTTGCACAGGACAGCCATGACACGGCATGGAATAAGCCATATCAAGTGCCGACTTCATCTGCGCCCGCAAATTATTGACCGCCTCGACAGCAACCGGATCGCCAGCGCTCTCTTTGCCGCCGGCACGCAAACCTTTCTCCATCTGTTTGAGCTGTTTATTCTGAGCGTGCACTGCTGCCAGACGCCGCGTATATTGATTAAGATCGCCAATTTCACCTGGACACAAGGGTTGCGTAAGTTTCTTGATGTTTTGCTCGTACAAGCTCTGTTCAATAAAAAGAGGCTCAAGGCACCGGCTTAAGACAAACTGGCCAAAACTCCGTTCAATCAAGTCGCGTGCATCGTCTTCACTGTGCCTCTGCAAAAGGTTCAGCACCATGCCATATGAAGGAGTAAACTGGCTGCGCAACGGATCTGCCGGAGCTGTTGCCAGCTTAGCTCCATCTTCAACAGACTCAAAAGGATGATTGAGAACAACTACATGCCCAATCTCATCCATACCGCGCCGGCCCGCTCGGCCAGACATCTGTAAGAATTCACTGGCAGTTAAATAGCGATGCCCTTCATCCCCTCTCTTTGTCAGCGAGCTTATCACAGTAGTGCGCGCCGGCATATTTATTCCTGCAGCCAGAGTCTCAGTAGCAAAGACTACTTTTAAGAGCCCTTTTTGAAACAGCTTTTCTACCATCGCCTTCCAACTGGGAAGCATACCGGCATGGTGTACCGACATACCTTCATACAGGCAAGGTAGATAAGGATGATTAGCCAGGTTTGGATTATCGGCAACAAACAGCTGAATCATCTTACGCAGCTCGCTCTCTTCGTCAGAATTAAGAAGAGGGATACCTCTGGCTCTCTGCATAGCTTCTTCACAGCCGCGTCTTGAGAAGAGAAAATATATGGCCGGCAGCATATTGCGGCTGGAAAGAACTGTTAACACATCACCTGCAGCAGGTGACAGAGCTGTGACAAGACGTCGCCGTCTGTTGCCGCCGCCACGCTTTACCACACCAAAACGGCTCTTCAGCTGAGTATTAACACCACGTCCAGGGCTCAATAAAGGATAAATTCGCCTGTCACCAAAATAATGGAAGCGAAGCGGCACAGGTCGGTATGTGGACAAGACCAGTGCAGTCGGTCCATGAGTTTCATCAATCCAGGCTGTTAGCTCTTCAGCATTTGCTATGGTTGCTGACAGAGCTATCAATTGAATATCTTTGGGTGCATAAATAATAGACTCTTCCCAGACAGTGCCTCGTTCAGAGTCATTCATATAATGACACTCATCTAAGATTACATAAGCAACATCGCGCAGATTCTTGCTGACATCACCAAGAATCGTTCCATAAAGCATGTTGCGAAACACTTCAGTGGTCATGACAACTACACAAGCATCCCTGTTAATGGAGATATCACCAGTCAAAAGACCGACTTTCCCCTCTCCATAACGGCGTTTAAAGTCATTGAACTTCTGATTAGAGAGAGCTTTCAGTGGTGTAGTGTAATAGCAGCGTTTATTAGATCTGGCTGCACATTCAACTGCATATTCGGCTATGACAGTCTTTCCGGCACCGGTAGGCGCACAGACAACTACACTTCTACCTTCTTCCAGGTGGCGAATCGCCTCTAGTTGAAAATCATCTAGCTTAAAGTTGAAAAAATCTTCGACTTCTACTTGCAAGGTGCGCCGTGTTTATCTCAAGTTGCCTGTGCCTACAACCCCAATAATATCAGGAGTCGAGAAACCGACAGCACCTTGGCGCTGAGGGATTATAATAAGTGAGGTCGTCGGGACGTGGCGCAGGGGTAGCGCGCACCTTTGGGGTGGGTGAGGCCGGAGGTTCGAATCCTCTCGTCCCGACCAATAACAGGAAGCCAGCCAGACTGCCAAATCAGTCTGGCTTTGTCTTAACAGAAGCAGTTCAAGGCAGCAACATGCACAGCTGTATATTGCTGCCAGAGCACAAAATACTAGTCAGCAGGCTGAGTCTCTCCAATCTGCTTAAATCTACCTAACTGCCACGTGAGCACAGCGTCGCTTGAATAAGCTTGGCTCGTGGCGATGATGGCCAACCTGCTCGCGATGCCCGGCGCCGCTGCGCTGGGAGCCGCCCACTTGCGGATAAAAAGTTACGTCTATAGACGGGATGTCGTGGAACCAGGGGCTCAGATGAACAAACTCACGCAGTTTCAGCTTTAAGATTGCCTTTAAATGATCGTCAAGATGTTCTAAAGAGATGCTTAGCTCCCTAGGGCTTCCAATCATCGCCACCTCACAAGTAACCTAAAAGACTCAGCTTGTTACCCTCAGGACTGCCATATTTGATCAGAGCGTCCCAAAGCTGAGAATCTTACCAGGGCTCAATTGAGAATCGACTACTGACAACTGCCGGCCGGTCAGGTTTAATATATCTGCCGCTAGACAATTGTAGCTCCGCGCAATATACGCTCCATCTCAGAGGGATTAAGAGCAGAATTTCTGGCTGTTTCAGCATCGATAAAACCTTGACGATAAGCGTTATAGATAGCCTGATCCATCGTCTGCATGCCGTCAAAGGAGCCGTTCTTAATATACTCATAAAGAGGATCCACCTCTCCTCGCAAGATTGCCTCTTGTACTGTCAGAGTATTGACCATAATCTCGTGTACAGCCATGCGCCCACCTTCCAGCAACGGAATCAGCTGTTGAGCTATTACCGCCTTAAGAGCATAAGCAAGCTGCAGCCTGACCACGTCTTGCTCAGCAGGGCTGAACATGCCCAGAATGCGTTGAATTGTTTTAGGTGCCGATGCTGTATGCAAAGTGGAGAGCACCAGCAAGCCTGTTTCAGCAGCTTTTAATGCCCACTGAACTGTCTCGACATCGCGCATTTCACCAATTAAGAGCACATTAGGATCGGCGCGCAAAGCTGATCTAACAGCGCTGCCAAAACTCTTGGTGTGATAACCTATCTCTCGCTGTGTCACTATCGATTTTTTCGGGCGAAAGACAAACTCAATTGGATCTTCCATCGTGTAAATGTGAAAAGCTTCCCGGCTGTTAATAGCATCAACCATGGCAGCCAGCGTTGTCGACTTGCCAGCTCCGGTCACTCCAGTCACTATAATGAGACCTGAGCGCATCTGAGTTAACTGTTCAACTACATCAGGCACGCCAAGCTGATCTAGAGCCGGCACCTCAAGCGGAACAATACGCATGCAGGCACCGACCGAATCTATGTCAGTGTGCAGATTAACCCTTACCCTTGTCTTGCCCTGAAAATAAAGAGCCAGATCCAGTTCGTGATTTTCGTCAAAGAACTGCTGCTGACGCCTGTTGAGCAAGCCGACCAACATGCTGCGTAAAGTGTCAGGATCAAATACAGGCAGACCGGGGACATAACGAATCTTGCCATCAATACGCAAGACTGGAGACATATTAGCCTTAAAATGAATGTCAGAAGCCTTATATTCAATGGCTAGGCTAATCATGTCCTCAATTGAGGCTGGTAACTCTCTTTGGGTTGTCATAGCTCTTTATAATATCTCAGCAGATAAGAGATCCTTGAGTTTCTTAAGAGCGCTATGTAACGCCCTCGAGACTCTCATCTCTGATATGCCCATTTGTCTGGCAGTCTCCTTTTGTGTCAGATCATAAAAGAAGACAAACTCGACTATTTTTCTGGTTTTATCGCCTAATGTTCTCACCGCTTGCATTATGAACTCCCTGTCTTCGACAGCAAGAACAAAATCTTGATACTTGCGATCAGGGACCATCTCGGAGAGTACCCTGGTGTCTTGGCGCTCGTCCTCACCATCTGCTGTATCGAACGATTCATAACGGAAACAAGCATCGTAAGACTGCTGCGCCGCCAGAATTTCACGCACAGCAAAACCTGATTGTTGTGCAAGTTCAGATACTGTAGGAGTACGCCCCAACTTCTTGGTCAAAGCCTCCTCAATTGCAGATAGCTGAGTACTCATCTCACTATAGCGACGCGGTACATGCACGAGAGATGAGTGATCTCTTAGATAATGTCTAATCTCACCTTTTATATAACAGGCAGCAACAGTCTTAAAACTGGCAGCCCGAGAACGGGTCGGGTCGTAATACTGAATTGCTTTGAGCAAGCCGACTGACCCTACCTGGACAAGATCATCTAGACAATCAGGACGCAGCCTGGCGTAACGCCGGGCAATCTGTTGCACCAGAATCATATGCTGTCTGATACGCTCATCTGCCTGGACAGAAGCTATATGACTTCGGTCCAGTTTCTCAATAGCCAAAATGTCCTCCCTTTGTCACTCCTTCTCACGCACCATTAGAAAAGTTCCCTCTTCCAGGACTACTTAAACTGTTAGCTGGCTCTCTATCAATGAATCAACCTCTGCATATACCCCGGAAAACAGCTAAAATTGAAGGCGATTCCACTTCTCGGTCGTTTGGCAGGCAGAGATTATTTATTGGTTAACAAACGGATATGAACTTGTTCTCTCACATATCCAGGCTTTATCGGAAAAAGATCAAGCTACTCGGGCAGGTACACCGACTCTGGGGACGTATATCTGCCCACAAGCAGCTTCTCCTGCTCGGTCTTGTTTCTCTTTCAGCACTGGTCACTTTTACATCATGGCTGGTGGTTGACCGTACTCAGTGCTTAATCAACCACTCTGTAGAACAGTTTGGTATAGCTTTAGCCGAGGCTCTCGCCCGCGGCGGTGCTGAAGCTATGGCTAACCGGGGCAATGTTGAGGGGCTCAAGTATTACGTTCTCACTGAACTGGGGCAGACACCGGCCATAGCCTATGTCGTCTTTTGTAACAGCTCCGGCAGAGTACTCCTGGACAGTCAGGCTCTGCCCAACCACAAAGAAGAGAGCTTAAAGATTTATCCAATGTATAGAGAACAATTTGGTTCCCGTGGCGTTCCAGGAGTTTATTCAAGCCCAGCTGGCTTCCGCGCACTCACCAATTTTGCTGTACAGATGAAGCGCAACAACCAGGACTTCGGTGTCTGCTGGGTTGGACTGGATAATTACGCTTTCACAATACTGGGCACGCCACGTGAAACCAGGTATTTCCTCTTTTTTATCTTTGCTTTCGTCTGGTTTCTTGGTGCTCTTTGCCTCACAGTCAGCTACGCAATGATTAGCCGGCCACTGAAGGTGCTATCTGAAGGAGCCAGCCAGATAGCTGCCGGACGGTTCGGGCATTTAATCTCCAGCCAGGGCGCAGGCCGTGAGATTGATCAAGTTATTACTGCTTTTAACTCTATGTCAAACCGGCTACAGCTCTACGACAAGCAAAATGTCGATAGTTTGATGTCAGAACGCAACAAGTTCATCTCAGAGCGCAACAAACTGCAACTTGTACTCATGTCGATAGCCGACGGCGTAGTTGTCTCTGACCGAGAGAACAAAGTGCAAATCATCAACGCTGCCGCAGCTGAACTCTTTGACAAAGAAGCTAAAGAGCTGCTCGGCAAGCCACTTGTCTTTTGCACTGAAGGTCCGGACAGCCCACAAATCTGCCATGTCATCCAGGCTTTTACTGACACAGTCTCGCCGGCCAGTCAGGAATCAGTAGTACAGCAGATTCACTTTGGGCAGCGGACTGTCAGGCTGCATATTGCGCCGCTGGTGCTCAATAAAGAGTTTCTCGGTTCAGTCATGATCATGCAGGACATCACAAGGCAAGCAGAGCTGGAGCGCATGAAAAATGAGTTCATCTCTAACGTCAGTCATGAGCTGCGCACTCCCATTACATCAATTAAGAGCTATGTAGACACTCTTTGCAAGCATAAAGATAAGCTGGACGAAGAGACTATCCAGGAATTTCTCCATATCATGGACAGCGAAGCTGACAGGCTCATGTATCTGGTCAATGAAGTTCTTGAGATAAGCCGCCTTGAAGAAGGCGACCGCGAGCTGGATATGGCTCCGCAAGATGTGCGCCATGCTGTCGAGTACGCTCTGAGAGCAATTACATTAATGGCCCGAGATCGCCAGATTGATATCAGCCTTAAGTGTGATGACGAGCTGCCGCTCGTCAATATGAATGAAGAGTCTGTAGAACGTTGCGTTATCAACTTGATGACTAATGCTATTAAATACACCCCTGCTGGCGGCAATATTGCTGTGTCTGTGCGCCAGCAAGACACAGAGGTCAGGGTAGATGTTAAAGACACTGGAATAGGCATCCCTGAAGAATGTCTACCACACCTTTTTGACCGCTTCTTCCGGGTGGAAGCTAAAGTACATACGGTGAAAGGTACAGGTCTGGGCTTGACAATAGTCAAGAGAATAATTGAAAAGCACGGCGGCAGACTCTCTGTAGATTCAGCTATCGGGCAGGGTTCAACTTTCTCCTTCTTTCTGCCTGCCTGGCAGGACGACCAGACAGATATTAATCATTCTGTCGATGATGGCGCTAGCCTTCCCAGGGTTACTTAAAACAGCAATTACAGATTGTCGGCAAGGATGGGTAGACGCCAGCCTGTACAAGTGTTAAAAATGGTCGTCAGAAAAACTCCCCTTACAGCACCAGGCGGTGAGAATTATGAAGCAGCTTTTCTCCTGGGTTAACGAATTGATTGGACCACGCAAAAATGTCGCTTACTACATGGAGTCAGCTGGCCGCTCTGCCGAGACAGGCAACCTTGAAGAAGCTGAAAAGTCTTATCGCCAGGCTCTCGAGCTTGCCGAGGAGTGCAAAGACTACGACAACATAGCCGGCTCCGCCGCCGAACTGGGACGAATCTGTCAGGCGCAAGGGAAATATGCTGTTGCTGAAACCTTTTATAAACGTGCCTATCAAACCTGGGAAGAATCTGAAGACAATGACAGTGCCGCTCAGTGCCTTGTTGTACTAGGCCGGCTCTACATGCTGCAACATCGCCTCACTGATGCTGAAGGAGTCTTGCATTATGCTGTCCGCATTTATCAGAGTCAGCATGGTAATGAAAGTGTCAAGGTGGCTGACGTCTGCTCACTCCTGGCTGACTGTTGTTTGCAAAAAAACAGCTACACAGAAGCACAGACTCTTCTCCACCGGGCCCAACAGATATATGAGAAGAGTTACGAATCAAATCATCCTGTTCTGGCAGTAAACCTATATAGCCTTGCCCACGCTTATTATCAAGAGAATGACCATCAGGCAGCCGAGCGTCTATACCAGCGGGCCTTAGATATTTTCGATCAAGAAGGAAAAGACTGCTACAGCCAGTATGCGCACATTGTCTGCTCCTGCTGTCATGAATTAGCACGCAGTCTCATTACTCAAGGTAAGAAAGATGAAGGACAAGCTCTCCTCCAGCGAGCCTGCTCAATTGCCAACCAATACCCTGGCTATTTAAATGAAGCAGAGCTAGTTGATGAAGCAAAAAAGCTGGCAGGCGCTACTGCTTGAGATTCAAGTGAGCGCATAAGCTGCTCTCACTGCTTGACAGTCTCAAGTCATATTACTGACGTTCAAGACTGCCACTGAGCACATGCTTAGTCAGAGAAAACAAAGATTAAAAGCTTATCGAAATAGCCGTTCTGTTTCCAAGCGCTGCTCATGTTATCATTACCAATTGACAAGGTGCTCAAACTCTTTGTCTTTCTCTGTTTAGGTATGCCGGTCGTCGGGTGCGCTTGCGGGAGGTTGCCGGGTTTGATCAGAGCCATTTATGCAGGCTCATTTGACCCCATGACTCATGGACATCTCGACATCATCAAACGGGCAACAAAGCTTTTCGATGAAGTCGTCATGGCAGTCGTGGCTAACCCTGGCAAATCACCTTTATTGCCAGTGGAAATCCGCAAAATGCTCATTTCCAGAGCAGTAGAAGGAATTCCAGGAGTTACAGTTGAAGATTTTCACGGTCTAACTGTCAACTATGCCAAACAGAAAAAAGTTTACATTCTTGTTCGGGGATTGCGCGCTATTACTGATTTTGAAAATGAGCTAGCTATGGCTCAAACCAACAAGGAGCTCTTTCCTGAACTAGAAACTATCTTTCTTATGTCAAAAGCCGAGTATTCTTTTATAAGCTCGACAATGGTCAAGGAGATAGCTCGCCTCGGTGGCGACGTCTCTCAGTTTGTACCTCAATGCGTAAACAACTATCTGAAAGAGCATTTCAGCAGAGGCGCTGAATAAATGACAACGACAATCGCACAGACAACAACAAATTATAAGCAGACCTCCATCTACAAGCATCTTGATCTGCTTGAGCATCTAATTGATGATGCTGCAGGTATTAATAAGTTCAAGCTCATTAATGCAGATCAGTTCCTTGATGTTTTAGATAAAGCACGTGCTCGTCTGCCAGAAGAGCTTCGCGAATCGTCCGAAGTGCTGGAACAGCGCGATGAAATTATTGCTGAAGCACAAAGGCGCGCAGAGCAGATTATCTCAATGTCAAGGCGCCAGGCAGAAAGTATGCTACAAGAATCCGAGCTGCTCAAAGCCGTGCAGGCAGAAGTAGAGCGCATTCGCAAACAAGTGGTAGCTGAAGTTGAACAGATGCGCAAAGAAGCTCTTGCAGAAGCAGAACGTATTCGCGCTGAAGCTGAGCAGGAAGCTCATCGCACTAAAGAAGGCGCTGATCATTATGCCGAGTCTGTTCTCACTAGAATAGAAGCCGACCTCAATAATCTCGGACAGGTGCTCACCGAATCGCAAGGCATAGTACGCAACGGACAGCGCTTGCTCGGACAGGTAAAAAGGCACAGCACGCCAACCTTGATTGAGCGTACTTAAAGCCTAGGATGCCAAATTAACGAGACAGCGCTGGTCCAATGCTTCGAATCTCACTACTAGGTTGACTATGTCAGGCTGTTTTCTATTGGTGCCGTTTGTGATGGCGCCTGTGCCGGCTTATACGGCTGGGGTGTGGAGCTTCCTTCTTATGCTCAGCAAATGTTGCTTGTGGCACAAGAGTGGCATAAACAGTTCGCGACATAGTGCGGATTAGTTCATTAGCGCGCCTGTCATTATGCGGTCGCTCAACTTGGGCTACTACTATATAGCTGAGCCCACGTGGTGCTGTCACTATCCCGGCATCACCAACCATGCCGCCTATATCACCTGTCTTGTGTGCAATGCTTGCCCCCACACCAAGACCGGGCGGCAAAAGTGTCTTTGTCCTGGTCCTTGTCATTATTTGCAGCATTCTTTCCCGATTGTCTGGAGACAACAACTTACCTCTGTCAACTGCTGCCAGTAGAACTGCCAGATCGTACGGGCTGGTCCTGTTAGTACCTTCAAAGTCAGGTAAGAGGTTGTTTATTTTAGTCTGATGCAAACCCCAGGCAGCAAACCGGCTGTTCAACACTGCTGGACCACCGAGAAGATCGATGATCAGGTTAGTGGCAGTGTTATCCGAATTAATGATCATTAGCTCAGAAGCCTCTTCCAGAGAGATTCTCGAGTCGACCGGACGCCACTGCAAATACCCCGACCCGCCAGCCATCAGATCTGCTCGTAAGGTCAACATCTGATTCTCGTTTACATGTCCGGCATCAATAGCACTTAGTAACGCCACCATAACCGGCACTTTAATCATGCTTGCAGCAGCATAACTGTCATGTGCAGCAAGGTCGGCGTAGGATGCTGAGCCTGGCTCAACAACAAAGAGTCCGGCACGCAGCCGCGGTAGAGACGATTCTTCTTTCAATGTATTTTCAAGAGCAGTCAGTTCTCTTTCTAAGTGAAATGCAGGCCTGATTGCCAGAGGTGGGCAAGAGGCTCCTGCTGCACGCGGCACATCTGTATTTAGAGAAGCTGCCTGCATCAATATGACAATCCAGGCAAGTCCTGCATAGACAATCAAGCGTTGCCCCGGCGGCAACCGCCGCCGTCGCGCCTTGGCTGGCAGCAGTCCAGGGAGCGACCCTCTCTTGGGCACCACCTGGCTCGGCTCTTTCACTACCTGCCCAGAAGCTGTCGGAGGCAGGCTTAATTCATAATCGCTCACAAGATTGCTTAGTGAATCACTGGTTTCCTACCTACCCATTTTATACTCTTGCGACGCCAGAGTCCTCTTTCTGCTGGCTTATCTCTCTATACAGTGCAAGCGTAGCCTGTGTAGACTATGCTTAGAGTGCGTTTAAGCACTATTGAACAGCTACCTCTGGGCAAGCGAAACATATTTAAGATTACGCGACCCTGTGTACTCAGCTCTTGGACGAATGAGCCTGTTGTTGGCAAACTGCTCGAGAATATGTGCCGACCAACCGCTCATCCTGCTGCAAGCAAAAAGTGGAGTAAAGAGATCAATTGGAATTCCAAGCATGTAGCAAACTGGCGCTGAGTAAAAATCAACATTTACATACAGCCCTTTTTCTGCCAGAACCAGCTCTTCAACTTTGCGAGCAATCTCATACCACTTAGTCTCTCCGATACGGATACCGAGCTCCCGGGAAGCACGTCTCAAATGCTGGGCTCTAGGATCTTCAGTACGATAAACACGGTGCCCGAACCCCATCACTTTTTTATGCTCTGCAAACAGTTTCTTGATATAAGGCTCAGCTTGATCAAGCTTATCTATCTCAATAAGCATCCTCATCACCTGCTCATTGGCGCCGCCATGTAGCGGACCTGACAAAGTTCCAATAGCTGCAACTATGGCAGCGTGGACATTGCTCAAAGTTGAAGCTGCCACCCGAGCAGCAAAAGTCGAGGCGTTAAGCTCATGATCTGCCTGCAAGACAAAAGCCAGGTCAAGTGCCTTTGCCGCTTCATTGTCAGGTTCTTTACCGTTGAGAAGATAAAGAAAGTTGGCAGCGATAGTCAAATCAGTGTGCGGTTCGAGAATTTCTCTGCCAGTTCGTATATTGTCCCAGTAAGCAACTATGGTAGGCAGCTGAGCAGTCAAACGCATAGCTTTGCGAACATGTGCTGGATGGGAAAAATCACGCACATCTGGATCGTACATGGCCAGCATCGAGGCCACAGTTCTCAACACAGTCATCGGGAAAGCCGAATCAGGAAAGAGCCGCATTGTTTTGACTACATCATGAGGCAGGGCACGGCAGGCGTTGAGTTCGCGGCAAAAGGAGGAATATTCCTCTTTATTTGGCAAGCGTCCAAACCAGAGCAGGTAAACTACCTCCTCATAATTCGAATGTTCAGCCAGGTCATGAATATCGTAACCCTGGTAGATAAGCCTGCCTTCCTGACCGTTGACATCGCAAATTGCCGAAGTGGCGGCCACAATATCTTCAAGCCCTGCCTTCATCATGCTTAGCTCCTGATCGTTAGTGCTTACTTGCCGAAACAGTTTAGATAAACCGTAACCAACACCTGTTCTTTCATATCCTGCTCGCTGAGCGCTTTTGAGAGTGTACAGTTTATACACCAACTGGCAACCTTTTGGAACGACCAGAGTCCACATTGCATCCTCCACAAACTTAATTCATAATCTCTTTGTGGCTGTCCAAACCCTAGCAGGAAGCAGTTCAAGCACAGACAGGCTTCTCCACAACGAGAAGCTTAAATTAGTCGGCCGGCTTGCACGCGCCTTAATTACAATCATCAAGCCTTACCTGAGCAGTTCTGTCGCTTGTGAGACATCTCTGGGCGTGCGCAGTATTGTAGCGCTGGCACTACTTGCAGCCCGCTCCCACCTGCCTGAGCAAGCAGACTGCCTGCTTGCCCGAAATTTAGCCCGCCAGCTGGCACCAGATAGCAAGCTCATTACAGATTGCACCACATTTGCCCAAAAGCTCTGCCCGCAGTGGGTAGCCTCTGACTGGCTTGGAAAAAGTCCGCAAGTGACTTCAGCAACAGAAGAGCTGTTTAAGCAACACTGGGCAGTTAATCTTCTTGGGGATCCACTTCTTCTTGGCTGGGTTGACCAGTATCTGAAGAAGAAAGATGTCAGCGGACGCTCCAGCCACAGAGCTGGTATGCGAGCAGCCGATATCCTGCCGTCCTCAGTTCCTGGACTCACTCAATGGTTTACACCTGATTGGATAGCCAGGCTACTGGTAAATGAAACTATTGATTGTCAATCTGACAGCCTTCACCACCTGCGTTTTATTGATCCTGCCTGCGGAGCCGGGCATATCCTAATTCCTGCCATGCAATCACTTCTTGCCGGTCGCAATGGACCTGTTGCTGAACTTTGTCATTGTCTCGAGAACCAGCTCTTTGGTTGCGACATTGATCCTGACATGATTGACCTGAGCGGATTTGCCATCTATCTGGCTGCCCGCGAGATTGCAGGCTCAGTCGCACTGCCACTGCCACACCTTTACCACTTTGGCAAAGATACAGATCGCTCAGTTATAGGCAGCCTCTGGTTAGGTCCTGTTGACCGCCCTGCCGATTTAACAGTACAGGGACCGCGCGGCATTATTCATCTAAGTGACTCGGATCTGCTGGCACCCTTTTCAGCAATTGCCACCAACCCGCCTTTTTTAAGCCACCGCCTCATTCCACCACACCTGTCATCCTTCTTGAAGGTCAACTACATATCAGGACGTTTTGATCTTTACACCGCCTTCCTCAGCCTTTGTCTGCATCTACTTGCAAAAGGCGGGCGCTTGGGGGTCATCTGTCAGCAAAGTTTCATGTCTATTACAAGATATGCTGCTCTGCGTAACCAACTGTTGACCAGCTGCGATATT
Source organism: uncultured bacterium (assembly GCA_903835185.1). GTDB lineage: Bacteria > Cyanobacteriota > Vampirovibrionia > Obscuribacterales > Obscuribacteraceae > CAILLX01. Next base: position 25,419 of record CAILLX010000054.1, read on the forward strand.
AACGGATTGATCCAGCTAGGAGCAGGAATATTCGGGCTCAGCTCTGGCGAAAAAACAAATAACGCCATCATACTGGCCAGTTCGTCAGATAAACAGAAAAACAACCCTGTGTTGTGCTGGAGGCTGCTCAACCCGGAAGACAAGAGGCAGGCCGAAAAGCACGGGATCAAATCAGTCAATTCACTTGCAGTTCCGCGTGCCGACTTTGCCACCATCGGCGATGCTTCATTTACGTTCTGGTGCCCTTCTGAACTGTCAGAGCTGTTCAAAGTCTATCCTCCTTTAGAGAGCAGCGAAACAGGAGTCTTTCTCACTAACGGACTGTTTACCTGCAACAATGCTCTGTTTGTCAGGCACTACAAAGAGGTTGCCACCGACGAGGCAGCTGACTGGGTTCCTTACGACAAAGGTGGTGGGCACAAATGGTATCACACTACACCATACCTGCTCAATTGGGCGGACAAAGGTGAGTCAATCCGCCGCTATCGGCTCGAGCACGGACAATCAGCTCGTCTGCCTGGAGAAAGATATTACTTCAGCCCGGGAGTAACCTACTCTTACATAGGCACAAAAGGTTTCCGGGCCCGCCTGCTGAGCCCGGACTCGATTTTTGATATAGCCAGCTCAGCTCTATTCAGCAAACAGATTGACCTTTATTATCTGCTTGGTTTTCTCAACTCTTCTCTGGTCCGCTTCTTTCTCGGGGTGCTCAATCCAACTATCAACTTTCAGATTGGCGACTTGAGACGCCTGCCGTTTGCTGCCCCTACCTGCGACATCAAGACAACGATCATTGAGGCCACAGCACGAGCTGTAAAGCTGGCAGCTGCAGTGGAGAAGTTCAATCCGGCATCGCCTGCATTTTCCTCTGTTGCGTTACGCGGCGGACAGCCAGCTGAAACGACCGATCTACAGTCAGCCTACAGGAGGCATTGTAATTATCTGTCAGAAATCAACAATGATGAACTGGAATGTCAAACAAAGATTGATCAGTCTATTTTTGAGCTTTATCAAATTAGCAGCAAAGATAGAGCGCTCATCTGTCAGGATCCCTGGGTAACACGTTCTACCAGGCTTCTAGCAGCACCACCGTCCCTTCAGCGCTGGCTATTCAACCGCTTCTCGTACCAATGCCACTCACTTTAAACCGTTATTTTTCGCCGAACGACAAGCAATACTGATTTGTGTCGACGCATTTGCCTGCCAGCAACAGTTCCAACCGACAGTTAGAATTGTGAGACGAGGACTGAGCTGCGATCAGGCTTACTTCTTCCCTTCGCGCTCCTTTACCTCTTCGTGAACATTCATTCCATCGATGTCTCTTGAAAAATTGATACCTTTAATGTTACCTTCACCATCCATATCAAAGGAAACATTGGCACCGACATGCTCCCCAGGAGAGTGATTGGTACTGCCTGACTTCAGATCGGCTCTAAGTTCAACCAACAGTTCTCTTCGCTCTTCTGGGGTCTGTTTCATCAGTGTTTTGTACACTTCATCAACAGCTGTTCTCCAGACACTACCATTTTGATCCAAAGGGAGCCCTGAAGCGTTCTCAAGTTGTTTCGCCATGTCCCCAGCTAATGGATTATATGGATATACTGCGGCAACCATCATATTACTAGCTGTATCACCAGGCGCGGACGAACCTCCGGTCGTATCTCCGTGCCCACCTTCTACTCCCATGGCATTACCCCCTGAACTCCATCAAGTGTTCCATCGACACACTTTAATCCATCTTATTAACACTCCCGCATCATGTCAAGCATTCACTACCAGCAAGCCAAGAGAGTTTTGGTACGCTGGCTAGCCAACCTCACCTAGAGGTTGCCGAACAGATGACCACAAACACTGGTCCACTCAAGTGCGGCAGAGTCAACCTCCGCTTGACTAGCCTCGGGAAAAGGGTAAGATTGTGAAATAGTGTGTTATGGAGACAAATATATGGCCTTTAAACCAGATCGCTCCACCGATCAACCTGGGCAAACGAGTTCTACAAACACTAAGACAAATTCGGTGTTTGAATGTGCATATGAGCAAGAACTGAAAAAAAGCACCCGCATAGTATTACTGAAATGATTCGCAAGGAAGCGCAGGACGGAAGACCTGAGGGCGATTTCAAGATTCAGAAAGAAGGACACGGGAACTACCATGTAAGTTTTACCTGTGACGGCTATAAGCGATCCTTTGAGGTTCATGTGCCGAATGGTTATGATCCTAAGAAGCAGTACCCGATGATGATTATGTTACATGGAGCCAGCGGCAAGGGCTCCCAGATAGAAAAAGACTCTGGCATGAATAAGTACGCTGACAAAAAGGGCTTCATCGCTGTATATCCTTCAGCGCTTGATCCTGAAAACCCGTCCTATGGCTCCAGCAATCACTCACCACTGGATGTTAACCTTGGCATGTCGCGCTGGAATGCAGAGAACACCCTGTCCGGTCATATGAACAGAACTTATGACGACACTCATTATATAAAGGCACTTACTAAGTTTGCTGGACAAGAGTTCAATGGCAAAACAGATAAATTGGCCGTTGTCGGCTTTTCAGATGGGGCGGCGTTTGCTCACCAGCTTGTCAATGCTCTGCCAGGCAAGGTGGATTTTCTTGCCACTGTTAGCGGAACAATAATGCAGGGCGAAGCGGTATCGCATCATCCACCTAAAAAGGCACTGTTTGTTATTAGCGGCAACGATCCCTACTTCCTGCCGGCACATGGTGGTGCGGGTGATGTTACTCAGGCAAACGCTCATGGTGGTATTCCTGGTCTGCCTTCGATGGCCAACTTTTTCAACTCCAAACCACTTGACCAAATTAGACAGTATGTTCCGGCTGGACTCACTAACTTAAAAGATCCACGCTGGCACCATAGCATTTCTCCTGTTGCAGGCAGTCCCGAAACGTTAATCTATACGGATAAAAAAACAGGCAACCAGGTGGACGTCGTTATGGCGCCTAATGCACAGCACTGCTGGTCAGGGTCTGCCAGTCCAGGACTTCCAGTAATTGGAGAGACTTACCATGGGTATGACGCCAGCAGTAATATTGCTAACACCTGGCTGCCTGGAAAGCCGAGTCAAGAAGATCAACAGGTATTGAATAATATACTAAGGCACAGACAATAAAGTCGACTTTGCACCTGCTGGAGAGCGGGAATTCGGGCGGCACCTAGAGCTACCCTGCTGCCATTTGCCAGTACCGGCTGACGACAGATGCGCCTCGACATTGGTGGGTTCAGCTGCCTCTTTCCGCAACCAGGCTAACAGATTGTTGAAACCACCCCTCTGCCGGCGCCTTTGAAAACGTGTATGCACTTCGGCCAACAGGTCCGTACCTCGCACCGAAAGCGAAGCCAGCTTGTGCCATCGCGGATAATACCGTTGTTCAACCAGAGGTGATCAACACAGAGCCGCTTGCCGAAAAGTTTAGTGAGATTGACACAAGAAATAGCAGCTGGCTGCTGTCCGGCAGTGCTGCTGACCGCCTTGTCTCTACTGCCTGCATACGACTTTCCATTCATAGAATAAGTTGATTGTACCTTGCCCTGTTAGTCCAGAATAATCTTGGGTTTGCTCCAGTAATAGTAATTCCAGCTTACAGGTTGTCAATCAGAACCACCACTCCTTGTCTCTCATTCGGAACACAGCGACAGGTACTACGTAACAAAGAGCAACTGTTGGCAGGCTGTCAGGCTTGCTGGGGCAGAGGTTTGGCGCTATAGTGTTTCAGGCAAGGTACTAGAATTGGGCTAATCAGCCTCTTTGACTACAGTCGCCACTATGCAAGGCAGGGAGCTTATGGAGTACAAGAAGCACTTATACATGACGATCTTCCCCGTCAATGCTCTCATCGCCTCACAACTTGACCCGGCAGCTTTTGGAGAGCATTATGCTGTCGGAAGCAACAAGTATTACAGCGGCAAGATGATCTTTGTCGAACTGGACGTCAACTTCAGAGATCCTTACTTCGATATAGACAACGGACTGGCCGCCACAGTAGCGCATGCTGACACTGGTTTGCCTAAACGCACCAAATTCATCTCCTCATATGGAGTACTTGAACACGTCCCGTTTAACGTGCTCAAAGATGTTTATCTCGTCACGATAAACGGCAAAGTGCTGGGGTTGCAGAGAAAAGAATACACAGTAGTGAACAGACCCGACTTGATCCGTATGTATCAGGAGATCTGTCCGCTCGAGACATTTGTCGCATCCACTAAAGATCAGCGTGAATTTGGCAAATTTATCACCCGCGAAACAAAGACTAAAGGGGCGCCCAAGATAGTTTTCACTCAGATTGAATTTAACATTGAAGAGTTTTTCGAGCGCAACAAAGGCAGAGACATACATGTCTGCCAGATCCCTAATGTCAACCCTTATCGAGTCAGAGATTGCATTAACGAGCTGGCCAGCCACCCTGACAAACTCACTAAAACAATAAGTCTGGGCACTGTTTTAAAAGATGTCTCTTACAGGCTGATCAGACACGGTCTCTGGTTCCTGGACGGTGACGAGATGATTTTTTATGGCATGCCTTCATTGGAAGAGCTGGAGAATCAGCACTACTCCTGGTGGAAAGTGGCCTGAGTCCAAAACTTACGACTAAAGCAGCTAACAGGACGGTCCAGAGCGCATCGGCGCGCCGCAAGCCTTAAGCAGACTGTCTATGTGAGCCACTTTGAAGACTTTGTATTGCTCAGGCTGCAAATTTATGAATGTAACCGTCGCACCCTGCGACTGCGCTCTTAACTGAAGCTCTTCCAACCACTCAAGACCTTCCACAGAGATAAAGTTGACCTCAGTAAAATCAAGCTCAAGATTACCCGATCCCGCTGCCAACAAGCGATCCACTTCATCGACGCCTCTGAGCAATGCTACTTTTATCTTCACCGTCTCTGTGTGTTTCATAAATCTTGCCACCTGATCAGTATCTGCTTTTACTTAGGCTGTCACTATCAACTATTTTCTTGTTGATTGTAGCAAGGTTATTCTGCCTTGCTCAGCATCATACCGCCAGCACCCGATGGAAACACCTTACGGTCGTTGCCTGGTCTGGTAAGAATGGAGGAACAGCTCACCAACTTCGACAAGGATAGGAAGACGCGGATTGGTGCGCATACTCATATCATTGTAAGCTGATTCAACCAGTGCTGGCAGCCGGCTGTGAAACTCATCCTGCCCGATACCTAACTCTTCAATAGAGAGCGGCTGATCGACCTGCCTGAGCAGATCGTAAACAGCGCGCCGCAAAGCAAGCACCAGCCCTGGCACCGACTTGTGTGCAAGCCCGGCACTTTCATCTTCTACCAGATCTAAGAACTGTGCTGCCCGGGCATACTTCTTGTCTGCCACAAACAAAGGATAGGTAGAGTGAGGAATAAATTTGGTCGGAATACCGGCGTTATAAGCTATCGTCGTCAGCAAAAACACTCCGTTAGCACGTCCGTGAGGCACATCGAACGCTGCACCAAGACTGTGAGCAAGAGCATGATTAACACCTACTGAAGCGTTGCCAATCGCCATTCCAGCCAGACAAGCAGCATTGTGCAACTTGTGGCGCCACAATACATTACCACCATCTGCCACAGCAGCCGGCAGCGCCTCAAAAATCAGCCTGATCGCCTCCAATGCCAGTCCGTCCGTATAATCGGTTGACAAAATAGAGACAAGAGCCTCCAGAGCATGAGTGAGCGCATCCACTGCCGTATCTGCAGTGATGCGAGGCGGCAAACTTCTGGTGAGGTTGGCATCAAGGATGGCTACAGCTGGAAGAAGCGACTCGTCAACCAGAGATACTTTGTGTTTAGTTGTATTGTCTTTGTAAACAGCGAATGGTGTCACCTCAGATCCTGTTCCTGAAGTAGTCGGAATTGCCACCAGCTGTGTCTTCACATCTTTAGGAAACACATTGAGGCGGTGTCTGAAGTCCAGGAAGTTGGCTGAAATATCTTTGAGATCCAGATCCGGCCAATCATAGAAGAGGCGCATAATCTTCGCTGCATCCATGACAGAACCACCGCCTAAAGCGATAATCGTATCCGGCTTGCTATGCCGCATGGTTGCAATCCCTTCCTTTATTGTCTCCCAATCAGGCTCAACGCCAATCTGACTAAAAACATCGACATTACAATCAGCCGGCAGACGCTCAAGCACAAGGGAGAGATGACCGCGGCTGGCTGCCGATCTGGATGTGACAACAACAGCCGACTTTGTTTTGACGCTTCTCAAATGCTCTATGCTGCCAGGATTGATATAAATATTTTTTGTGGTCTGAAAAGTGAGAGTAAAGTTCCTCCTTCTCGGAACACGCTTGTAGTTAATTAGATTTTTGATGCCGACATTGTCTGTTGTAATGTTGCCACCACCAGTGCCACAACCGAAGCTAAATGTGGTGTCAAGGTTGTTGTAAAAACCGCCAAAGCCACCAAGTGATGTTGGGCAGTTGACTATAATGCGTCCAGCATTAATATTGGTGGCAAACCGTTCAATCGCTTTGTCATCGGTAGCAAAGATACCTGATGTATGTCCGGTGCCACCACAGTAATTCACATCCAGTGCCCGGTTGATACCTTCCTCGATACTATCCACTTTGACTATACCCATAACAGGCATAAGCTTCTCTTTAGCCAGCTTGTGGTAACGCAGATCACCTTCAAGCGGGCAAAGGAGAATCTTGGTAGCAGGCTCGACTGACAACCCGGCCTCCTCGGCCACAGCAGCAGCAGACTGCCCAACCAGCCTGTAATTCATGCTGCCTGTCTTAGGATCGATGGCTACATCAGCCACCTTGTTTACTTCGTCAGCACTGCACAGATAGCAGCCAAGACGCTGAAATTCAGCCATCGCCTCATCATAAACTTCAGAGTCAATAATGAGAGTTTGCTCGGAAGGACATTCAGTGCCGTTATCAAAAGTCTTGGAGATTATGATGTCCATAACTGCAGACAGAACACTGGCTGATTTATGGATGTAGACCGGTGTGTTGCCTGGACCGACACCCAGGGCCGGCTTGCCTGAACTGTAAGCAGCTTTGACCATCTGCGTACCGCCCGTAGCAAAGATTAGATCAACTTCAGGATGAACCATCATCAACTCAGTTTCTCTGCGCAAGCGGGCTGACTTCTCAACCCAGGTAATGAAACCTTTAGGAGCACCGGCTGCCAGAGCTGCTTCATACAGGATGCTTGCAGCCATATTGCTGCTGTTAGCAGCCATTAAGTGGGGGCTAAAGATAATGCTGTTACGAGTTTTAGCAGCACACAGGCTCTTGAAGATTACAGTTGAGGTTGGGTTAGTCACCGGTGCCAGAGCGAGAATGACTCCAATCGGCTCAGCAATCTCCATCATGTTGTCTTCGGGAAACTCCTTAATTACCCCTACAGTGCGCTTATCTCTAATCTGTTTGTAGAGGAACTCGGAAGCGACAAGGTTTTTTAGCACCTTATCTTCAAGCACGCCCATTCTGGTCTCTTCGCATGCCACCATTGCCAGCCTGGGCGAGGCGTCTATAGCAGCAAGAGCCATCGCTTTGACAATGTTGTCCACCTGTTCCTGGCTGTACTGGGTAAATACAGCAGCAGCCAGACGAGCCTGCCTGACCAGATGGTCTACCTGTTCAACTAAGCCTGGTTCTTTCTCGCGTGTGGAACTTGTCATCTCTCTATAAACCCCCACAACAACCAGAAAATGCTCTGTTCACCCAGGACTCTCACGCTGAGTCGACAAGATGGAACAGGAGCTTGCTGCTGCCTTTTCGTTATCAAGTGTACGAGAGCTGTCAAAGTACTGGCTTAACCTTCACTTTCTCTTGAGGAAAATTAACTTAATTAGTCGCTTTCAGCAGGGCAACTACGAATATGGCCTCTTGGAATGTAACAGTAACATCTTTAGAATAAACTCGCAGCCTGGCCCTTTACATCACAGCTACCTGGAGCAGCCACCTCTAAGACTAACTTATCTCTTCAGTGGAGCTCACTCTTAACTTTGATTACTTAAAGCAACCTACTGTAGACACTTTTCAAAGAGCTCAAGTTATGCCAACCAGACAATCGACGCCAATCTTATTTGCCTGTGCTGTCAGCGCCTTATTGTGGGGCACAGACGTCCTGGCTGCAGATTTCAGCCATGCTCAAAAAACTTACTCTCTGCCAACTAATACAGACTCTGCACACGCCCAGAAAATTTATGTCCCGGCAAGCAAAGTAGACCGTCGCCTTGATTTCGACGCCTTAAAAGTGCGCGCCTCTGGCAGCAGCTCCACAGACGCTGCTAATCAAGGCAGTCCCACCCAGCGAGCATCAAGCCAACCAGCAACAGCCAAGGCTGCCACCCACACCACTTCCAGTTTGCAGGAAAGAAAGAAAGTCGAACAGTTGATTGCTGCCGGCAAGCTGGAAGATGCCGATCTGATCCTGCGCCATGCACATAGCGAGTTTCCGGGCGACATACTTGTCACAAACGACTTATTTGATTTGAGTCTGCTGAGAGCAAAAAAGTTACAAGCAGCAAAACAGTATCTTCCTGCTGCTACCGCTGCCCGCCAGGCGCTTTATCTTAATTCGGCCTCCATGGTTGCTGGCGATCTGCTTGATGCGATCTTAAAGAAAACAGGCATAAATCCAAAGGATGCTAGCGGACGCCTCAAACTGGCTGACCAACTTGCTGCCAAGGGACAGACAGAGCCTGCAGTAGTTGAATACAGATCTGCACTTAAACTTACGCCAAGCGCCGAAGCCCATCTAGGATTGGGTAATATGGCCTGGCGCGCCGGAGCCAAGACAACGGCCCGCCAGGAATACCAGAGCGCCATCGAAGCTAATCCCTCATCCTCAGCAGCACACAGACAGATAGGTCTGCTCAAGCAATCACTAGGCGACAATGTTGGTGCCAATACTGATTTAAGCCAGGCAGTTATCCTTAATCCTCAAGACAAGGCAGCCGGCAAAGCGTTAGTCGACATCTGGACTAAGCAGGTTGCCAAAAACCAGCACAGCGCCAACAGCCATCTCGGCTTAGCTAGAGCGTATCAGCTAGCAGGCAATCTTCCAGCTGCACAAGCACAATATCGTGAAGTGGTAGCCATTGAGCCTGATCACCCTAATCTGCCAGCCTGCAGACAAAGTTTCAAGCTTGCTGCTTCCAGGCAAGAAGCTAAAAGTTGCCTTGAAGCAGCACACACACTTGAGTCACAAGGGGCCATAGCTGATGCTCTCGGCAAGACGGGAGAGGCGCTCGATTGCTGCCCTTCTGATACACAGACACTCATGTACCGGGGGCATCTCCTTGAGCAGTTAAAACAGTACCAGGAGGCGCACGACGCCTATCTGGAGGTTCTTAGAGACGATCCTCACAACATCGAGGCTGCCAAACGTCTGCAAGCTCTGCCGTCTCTTGTCCCGCTACCAGTTCGCCCTGCCAGTTTGAACATGCCTGCCGGGATGCCAGCATTCAGCTTAAACGGAGCAGCTCATACAGGCAGTCCGGTCAGCGCCTTAGGACAGTTTATGGAGCAACCGCCAGCACCAACAATACCTACAGCACAGCAAGTTTTCCCTGCCACCCAGCCACAAGCAAACGATGTATCAACATTAAGCAGCTTCCTTTCACAGTTGCGCAACCAATCTTTACAGCAACAAAAGCAAGATCAAGCAGCTGAGAGAGCCACTCATTCAGTTCTAGATCGCTTGATGCAGCCCCATACCTCTTATAGCGAGCCGGTCAATGCAACTGCCTGTATAGCAGGAGTTACTTCCGGCAATCTTCTCGCCGGTTTGGACAGGTCAAAAAATGCACCCCTGGCGCCACTGGGTTCTCAAGTATTTACACCTGCAAGCACAGCTTCAGTCTCAACAGCTGCCACAGATCAAGTTACCTACCAGCAGCTCCTTTATCTAGAACAACAGAACAGAACACTTGCTCAAAAGCTGCAACTAGCCCAACAGACTATCTGGCAGTTAAACTCAACTTCACCTGCAGCTACAATCCCATCCAATCGGTCAGCCGGTTCAGCCCCCGCGGGAGACGTCAATCTGGTAGCTCCACCATCGCCTGAACCTGCTGACGATCATTCTGTTGCCAGTACAGTTCAAGGGCAGAGCCTGCCTGAGCAAGCTCAGATGTTCAGAACTGGAGACTCCCCTGTACGCCTTGAGCTCAAGGCTGTATCGACAAGCACAACAGCAGTCAAGCTGAGAGTACTTCTCGAAAACAATCAAGATGTGACGCTGGCTGTCAAACGGGAGACTCAAGGCATAGTCAGGAGTCTGAACCGCCCTGATACGCAAGTGAAAGTCTCTTTCCACACTACAAATATCCCAGCGCACGGCAAGATTTATGGCACAGTAAGAATACCTACTGACAAGATCTCTCCCAATTCAGACTTATTCATACCCAACCTCCTGCCTGCCTCCGCCGGAGAACGTGACGTTCATTTAACTGCAGCTATGAGCCCAGCTTCTTAGTTGCTCGACACAATCGCTAAGGTATCTGTCAGTTAAAAAACACCTTGCGGTGATGCATGGTAGAGACGGCGAAATGTCTCTTTGTCTCCGGGTGACAGCTCATCTACCACTCGATCGACATACATGAGATCTTCTCTATATGGGCTGTGTTTGATAATTCCGAGAGCATGTCCAAATTCATGAGCAGCAGCTCCATGCAGCCTGAACTCAGAGCCAACACCAAGCTCAATTACAACCGGATTTTGAATAATATCGCCCCTCCCGGGCACGACATAACCGACCGGAACAATCTTTCTGCCAGCAGCCTCCAGCTCACGCGCCTTGTCAACAGGCAGCTGTTGCGAGCATGTGAGAGCTTGCACATAAACACCACCTGGAGCATCAGCATCCTTAAACCCATCAGTCCAGAAGACAAGAATGTGCGCCATTTTAGGATCGTCAGTAAAATCAAAGCTGACCAGCCCTTCTGTCTCAAACTGCCTCCACTCTTCAAAACCTGCTGCAGCAATAGAGTTAAAATTCTCTGCCCAGCCAGGAGTCTGTTCAAGCTCAGAAAACGGGTGCAGCGCCTGCAACATGTCACGGACAAGATTTACTCGTGTGCTGGGAAGCTCTGAAAACGGCACATCTGGTAACTTCAGACCTGGGGCTATCCAAACATGTAACGGCATCTTGTTGCGTTCCCACCTGACCAGACCAAGTTGATCCTGGGTAGGATCGTATGGCTGAGCCTGATTGTTTTTCCCTCTGTTCTCCCCTGGTCTTAAGTAAAGACCACTTGTTGCAGGTAAATTACTGCCAGCAGGCTGTGTAAATGTCTGGAAGTTAGCTTTAGGCAGATTGCGATTCTGCGCCAGAGCTGTTTGAGCTGACCCTGCCAGGAGTCCAAGCAGACAACAGGCTATGAAGAAAAGTCCTGTAAATTTCAACAAATCCTCGCTCAGGTTATACCTTGGCAAGCAATATAGACTGCCCGCAACAATAAACAGCTTCATTGGCCATTTTAGCGAACAGGCAGGCTTTCTAGCCCATATAATTGTTGCCAGGTGAGACACAGATTTAGGTGACCAAAATTGACTGCAGAATATGAGGAATTGAGTTTAAGAGCCGCTAACGCAATTGCAGCTCAGTTGAAAGCCAAGCCAGACAGCTGTTTGGGGCTACCATCAGGCAACTCGCCGCTCGGGTGTTACAAAATCCTTTCAAAATGGACTGAATCTGGACAGATAGATTGGTCACACTCACGTTGTTTTGCTTTGGACGATTATCTTGACGCTGAAGAAACAAAGACTTTCGCCTCTTTCCTTCATGAAAACCTTTACAAGCATATTAACCTGCCTCTCAACCAGCGGTTTAATCCACGCTTTGTAGATAACTACGATGCCTTAATTGCTGGAGCCGGCGGGCTAGATTTAACCATGATAGGTATCGGTCGCAACGGACATATCGCTTTTAATGAGCCCGGCACATTACGAGACAGCTGGACTCATTGTGTCTGGCTGGACGAGACTACAAGGAAGCAGAACGCCAACTTCTTTGGCTCTGTGGAACAGGTTCCTAAACGAGCAGTGACTATGGGGTTGGAGACCATTATGTCCAGCCGCAAGCTGGTGTTAATAGTGGCAGGCGAGCACAAACGCACCATGCTAAAACAGGCGATGTCAGGTGTTTTCACACCAGAAATACCAGCTTCTTGTCTCAAAAGCCATCCATCGTTAGATGTTCTGGCCGACTTTCCCCTCTAAACACTATCCTGTTGCCTTATGTTTAATTTTTGCAAACTAAAAATGACTGTTCACAAGGCTTCCGCTCATGCTTTGCTGGCAGTAATGGTGGCGCTCAGCAGCGGAGCCCTGCCTGCCAGCTCTCAACCAACATCACCAGAGCTCGTTCCGCCTGATGTCACGTTACCTGATGCCGCATCAAGCACACAGCCCGGACAGCCAGGCAGCAGTCAATTTGGAACCGCTAGCGACTGGCCTTTTACTACCGGACCAAGCTCTTCAGAAGCGCCGCAAGCCAAGGCTGGTCAAGGCTTTGCTGTGAGGACTGCTGCACCGGCAGTCCCTGCCGGCGAGACAGCAGCACAGGTAGTCCAGAGAGACCCGCTGGCAGTAATGCAAACGACAAAAGGTCTTATTGTCATAAGGTTATTTCGCAAATTTGCCCCACAGACAGTTTCTCATTTCTCCACTATTGCCCAAACTGGTTTCTACAACGGACTGACATTCCATCGCGTCGTACCAGGGCAAATTATTGAAGGCGGCTGTCCTAACGGCAATGGTTCTGGCTTCTATACAGATGCTGCCACAAAGAAGCCAAGATTTATCGGACTGGAAACAAGCACTGCATTGAAGCACAACGCAGCCGGGGTAGTTGGTCTGACACGCATAGGTAGAAGCGCCTTCTCGTCAAGCAGCCAGTTCTATATAACTCTGGCTCCACAACCAACTCGTGACGGGCTCACCTCCATCTTTGGCGGCATTGTCTCCGGCATGGATGTAGTTAACCAGATTCAGCCAGGAGACAAAATTATCTCCATCCAGATTCAAGAACAGCCTCAGGAACAGTCAGTAAACGGACAGCAGATTCAACAGTAGTTCTGCAAGATGGATCGTTGCCAACACATTCAGGGCCGAGTAAACCTTTAAATAAAGGATGAATTTTATGTAATTTTTCTTTGCGATCTTCGCCTCCTACCAGTAGTCGACCCGTTGACAACTCGGCACATAAACTAAGCCAGCCACGCAGTTAAATTAGATCTGCTAATCTGACAATATAATCGCCAAATTACGTTGTTTCCTGGAGCAGCCATGACAGATTGCAGTGGCGTCAAAATAGTCGTTGCAGAAGATCACGCTCTTACCAGACTAGCAGTCAAGCTCATGCTTCAGCAATATGCTGAGTTTGACATTGTAGCTGAAGCAAATAACGGCAACACTGCTGTCGCTAAGACTCTAGAGCTGCACCCGGCAGTTGTACTGATGGACATAGGCATGCCTATCTTAGACGGCATTGAAGCAACCAAGAAGATTAAAGAAGTCCTGCCTGCCACCCGCGTGCTCATGTTTACTTCTCACGACGATCTCGATGAATTTGCTGCAGCTATGGCTGCCGGTGCAGACGGCTACCTTTTGAAAGAATGTTCTCCCAGTCAGCTTTTCATGGCCATTACAACTGTCCTTGATCAGGAGGCCAGTCCTTTATCGCCGCTGTCAACCTCAATCCTACGGGGTGATACACCCAAGCAGACCAAGCAACAGGTCTGAACACTGACATGGCAGCAGCAAATCCAGTCTTATCGGCAAGCTACACTACAGTTATTGCCTGGACAGCCATAGCTTTAGGAATATTGACTATGTCAGGCTGGTGGGGACACAATACCCAGCTTCTGGTTCTTCTCCCACACACTGCACCGATGAAATTCAATGCGGCTGCAGCTTTTTTCATAACAGGCATAGCTCTCCTTTTTCTTTCTCCCACTCATAAAGGCTCAGCCAGAGGGCGGTGGGTTGTTTTGGCCTGTAGCCTCACTGTCCTTGCCATAAGTCTTCTGACTCTGTTTGAACATATAACTGGTATCAATTTAGGCATCGATGAGCTTTTTGTCACAGAGACAGCAGGACCTTTTGTCGGCTCCACCCCCGGGCGTCCAGCACTGGCTACAGTAGTCAGCTTCACTTTGATAGCCTTTTCACTCATTATCCAGACAACAAGCAAGAAGCATTCAGCAGCTGCTGCTCAACTCCTGGCCGCCACTGCTGCAGTTCTTCCGTTTATAACAGTCATTGGATACATCTTTGGTGTAAGACATCTCTACGGACTGTTAGCTACAGTTACTCCTATCGCCTTCCAGGCTTCTGTTGGTCTGTGTCTGGTCTCAATAGGCATATTAGCTGTTGCGCCTGAGCAGGGTTTTATGCAGGTCTTCACCAGAGACTCGCAAACCGGTCTTGTCATGCGCAAAGTGTTCCCTTTGTCGCTCGTTATCCTGCTTGTCTTTGGCTGGTTGCAACGGCAAGGCAACTTAGCTGGAGCCTATCAAGCAGATATAGGTCTGGTAATCATGATTACGCTGGCAGTTATCTGCCTGAGCATACTTTTTTACTGGTGCAATGTTCAGCTGTACAAAGCTGAAAAATCCTTGCTCGACTCTGAGAAAAAGACTCGTCTCATCATTGAAGCAGCAGCAGATGCTTTCATTGAGATAAACGTTGATGGTGTCATTACAGATTGGAATAAGGAATCTGAAAGACTATTCGGATGGTCTCGACAAGAAGCTATTGGCAAGACACTAGTTGAGACCATCGTTCCGGTGCAGCTGCGCAACCAGCATCTCCAGGGAATCCAGCATTTTATAGCCACCGATGAAGGTCCAGTATTGAATCAACGTATTGAAATGCCGGCCTTGCATCGCGACGGCTGGCAGTTTCCTATCGAGCTGGTTGTATTTCCAATCAAACGTGGTCACCTTCTCTCATTTTGCGCCTTCATTCATGACACCCGCAATCGCAAACTCCTGGAAGAGCGCAATAAGCGCCTGTCCTTAATGGAGCAGCGTGAAGATTTTGTCGAGACTTTAAGTCATGATTTACGCAACCCATTAATCGGGTTGGAACACATTCTTGACATGCTTACTGCCGGCAGTTTAGGAGAGCTCTCTGAGTTGCAGCAATCAGTCTTGAAAGAAGCCAGGTTATCCAACAAAGATTTGCTCAATATGGTACAAAAAGTCATTGGCGTATTTCGCTACGAGCGCACTGCAGATAGTATCACGTTGCAACAAGGCGATCTGGTAACAGTTATCACCGAACGTCTTGCCGCAGTCAACGACCAGGTTGAAAGCAAAGCGCTACAGCTGCACAGAATCTTACCCGAAGCTGCTGTCATATTTTTTGATTATAATTCCATCTCAATGCTCATCGACAATCTGCTTGAAAATGCTATCAAATTCAGCCGAGCAGGCGGCAAAATCACAGTCGAGTTGCAACGGGACAGTGCAGGTCTGATGTTGAGCGTAGCTGACAACGGGACAGGCATCCATCCCAAAGATAGAGAGTGGTTATTTTACAAATTCTGGCAATCTGGCGGTGGCAGCCGCTACACCCCGGGGACCGGATTGGGGCTCTACCTGTGTCGTGTCATAGTGGCAGCTCATGGTGGCACAATTGCTTGTGAAAGCGAGCCTGGACAAGGTACTAAAATTACTGTCAACCTGCCTGGAAATAGCGCCTGACAGCTTACTTCTGCGTTAAGGCTGAAAGAAGATGGTGGACAAGTTTGTGCCCGCCGTGATGATTAAGATGGGTAGAATCCCAGTAATCATCGCTAACAAATTCGCTTGAACTGCCGAGATCAAGCAGGCGAGCTTGCCTGGAGCCGGCAAGAGCAGCAAGGCTACTACTAAAGCGGGAATAAAAGCCGGGCGGCAGCAGAGCACGATTAGAAGGAGTCAACGGCATGTTCACCAGCACAACCTTAATCCCTCTTTGCCGGCACACTGTCAACAGTCGATCAAGAAATCCCATCTGGATGCTGAGATCTTTTTGTCCTATGTCACGATAACGACGCTTGTACTCAATTAAGCTGTTGCTCCACCGTTGTTCAGCTGTTCCTGTAAGCATAAATCCTGCGCTGGCTGACTTCGTGCGTGTCTCTCCAGCAGCTGCAGGCACACTAGATCCTTTATAGACACGATTTACAGCCTTGTCGAACTCCTGTTGCAGGCGCCAACGTTTGCTGTAGAAGTAACACAAATGAGAAAAGAGAAACTCGCCCTTCTCCTGCCAGCCAGGAAGGTACAGGTCAGCATAACGAGGGAAATTAGTAAGACCGACCAGCCGTTTAAAAGTGAAAGTAGCTGTAGGATTTGGCAGATCGTGGTCTGAAAAATCACGTGGGGCAACGCCAAGAACCAGCCAGTCCGGCTTCTTAGCACCTTTTAAATACTCGTCCACATAAATGAATGCATCGGACGCCATCTGTCCAAAGATAGCCAGACTGTAAACGCTGGCATCTTTCATTCCTGCTCTTTGCAACTCTCCAGTCAGTACAGTGGAGCCGTGATGGTGAAATATATCTCCTTGAGACTTATCCCTTTCAGCATCCATAGCATAGAAGGGGAACATGATTAGAGAGGAGCCGAGAAGAACTACAGTTGGTCTCTTATGCAGAGCCTGGAAGCCGCCAACAGCAAGATCGATGGAGCCGCTACCACTCCATAAATCTTTAGCAGCCGCTTTCTCCTCACCTGCTACTTTCCACAAGAAGATATTAATGACTAGAAAAATAGCCAAAGCATACAGCCAGGCAGTACGTGCCATTCCGGAGTTACCAGAGGACGGCTTGCCCGACCCGGTATTTGATGTGCTTCGCTCTAAAGTTGCTTGCAAGGTCTCTCTCATCTCCAGCTCTTGACTATTTTAGGAAACACTACCGCTAGTAAGCCGGTGTTTTCCTTAAGGTGAGCAGATATTAAGAGAGCCTAAATAGCGTTAGGATCATCATAAGGTGGCACTACCTGTACCGGGCGCCTCTTTAAAGGTACCAACTGGGACGGTTTGCCAGGAGTTAAATTTGGGTTGGCAGGAGAACTACCTGGCGGTACCTGTCCATGCTCAGGAGCCAGACTGCGCCAGCTCCCTGATTCAGGATCCCACTCCCAGGAGCCGCTGGGCATCCGTTGCTCCATCTGCCGCCGCATCTCCTGAAAAATGCCGGAGAAGCCAGGCATCATGCCAAAAGATGGATATGGCTGATTGCCAAACGGCTCTAACAGATCTGCTCCAGGCAAAGGTTCAGACTGCCGTGGGCGCGCTTTAGGCATAGGTCCTACTCCGGATCTTGCTGGCGGCAGGTTTTCAGCCAAATCTACCCCTAATGTTTTCTTCAGACGCTCGACACGATCAGAATAAGCCATAGCAGTACTGGCAGAGCCAAAAAGTTTTTGCTCCAGCCGCTCCAGGCGTTGATCTAAAGTTTGGTCAGCAAAAGTCTTCTTGAGAGCACGCCATTCCAAAGTGCTCACAATCGGGTACCGTGCGGACTGATTGCCTGCTTGTGAAGCTGCCCGTGGCGCTCCATCTTTGCCGCACCCTGGTGAAGCAGCTATCTTATCGCCAGGGTCCTTGTCAGCTGACCTGCTGCTAGAAAGCCTGTCTCTTTCTTGCACAGTCTTGCTCAGGCGAGAGACCCGCTCTTCATTATTGCCTGCCTGCACAGAACCGAAAACAAGCAGTTCAAGGCGCTCTATCCTTTTTTCAACTGGGTCGCTGGTGTGGATGCGAAAGAAGAACCTGTTTTCCATCTTGTTAATACTGTCAACCAGATTGCTGGAAGCCAGAGCAGACACCGGCATTGCTGCAGCAGTTGCAGCCAGGATAACCGCAATAGCTCTCAATCCCCAAGTCATGAAACCTCCCTTTTCCTGACGCACTTGTCGCCTAACTTCCAGAATAGCAAAGATGAGCGCCACGGTGTCTGTTAGAGCTGGCTCTCCCATATTCAGAGTGGTCCAGAACTTACTGGACAGTAGTGCATTTCCTAAATAACGCGACACCCCTAGGGGCGCATTGTATCCGCCCGGGCGCATGCAATGCGCCCCTACTAGTCAATGAGCGAGGCAGATTATCTTGACTCTCAGTCGTCCGAAGCACGAAACTCAGCATCGACTACGTCATCGCCAGGTGTCGATCCGCCTGAACTCGCAGAGCCGGCAGACGGACCGGAGGTAGATGCTCCTCCGCCACCGTATTCAGTACCAGATCCAGTACTGGCTCCAGCTCCAACCGGTTCACGTTGCGCAGCTGCTTGTTGCAGCATTACAAGCGCCCCGCGCAGATCGTTCAAGACATTCTGGATCGATTCGATAGGAGCTTCATCCTTCAACTTCTGTCGCAGATCAGCTACAAGCATCTCGGCACGCGATCTCTCGGAGCTGCTCACACGATCGCCCAGCTCACGCACCTGGCGCTCGACCTGATAACACATGCTGTCTGCTTCATTGCGGCCATCAGCTTCTTCTCTGCGTTTACGGTCCTCAGCAGCATTTCCTTCTGCTTCTTTAACCAGCCGCTCAATATCTTCCTTGCCCAGGTTGGTACTGGCAGTAATAGTGATCTTTTGCTCCTTACCGGTCGATTGATCTCGAGCTGTGACATTTAAAATACCGTTGGCATCAATATCAAAAGTCACTTCGACTTTAGGCATTCCTCTGGGAGCAGACGGAATACCGTCAAGACGGAAATTGCCAAGCAGCTTATTGTCGCGAGCCATCGGGCGCTCGCCCTGGAATACATAAATATCGACTGCTGTCTGGTTGTCATCTGCTGTCGAGAATACTTCCGATTTCCGTGTAGGAATAGTTGTGTTGCGTTCAACTAGTTTCGTAAACACTCCACCCATAGTTTCAATACCGAGCGACAGGGGAGTAACGTCAAGCAGAACAATCCCCTTCACTTCACCGCCTAACACTCCAGCTTGAATAGCAGCGCCTACCGCTACAACCTCATCTGGGTTAACTGTCTGGTTAGGCTCCTTACCACCTGTCAAGCTCTTAACAAGATCTTGAACTGCTGGAATACGAGTAGATCCACCAACTAAAACTACTTCATCAAGCTGTTGATAAGTCAGCTTGGCATCAGAGAGAGCCTGTTCCATCGGACGTCGGCAACGTTCAACCAGCAGCCGGGTTAATTCGTTAAAGCGAGCCCGGGTCAACTTCATCTCTAGATGTTTCGGTCCGGTAGCATCAGCTGTAATAAACGGTAAGGAGATGTTTGTCTCTGTTACTGACGAAAGCTCAACTTTGGCCTTTTCAGCTGCTTCAGTAAGACGTTGTAGCGCTTGTCTGTCTTTACGCAGATCGATTCCTTCCAATTTTGTAAACTCATCAGCTATCCAGCCAACGATACAGTGATCAAAATCATCACCACCCAGGTGCGTATCACCTGAAGTTGACTTAACTTCAAAAACGCCATCACCTACTTCGAGTATAGAAACGTCAAATGTGCCTCCACCCAGGTCGAAGACCAGGATAGTTTCATTAGCTTTTTTGTCCATGCCGTAGGCCAGCGCTGCTGCAGTCGGTTCATTAATGATTCTCAAAACATCGAGTCCGGCAATCGTGCCTGCATTCTTAGTCGATTGTCTCTGCGAGTCGTTAAAATAAGCAGGAACAGTGATGACTGCACTTGTAACCTTCTCACCAAGATACTTTTCAGCGTCTTCCTTCAATTTACGCAAGGTCATTGCTGAAATTTCTTCTGGAGTGTAGTCCTTCCCCTGAATTGCCACTTTGCAGCCGCCATCAGGGCCTTCTTTGACCTTATAAGAGACAATCGCCCGCTCTGATTCAACTTCACCAAAGCGCCGCCCAATAAACCGCTTAATTGAGTAAACTGTGTTGTCAGGATTAAGTACTGCCTGGCGCCGTGCCAGCTGACCGACAAGTCTTTCGCCTGATTTGGTAAAGGCCACAACTGACGGAGTTGTACGACCACCTTCAGCATTAGGAATCACTGTAGGCTTACCGCCTTCCATTACGGCCACAACCGAGTTAGTGGTCCCCAAATCGATACCTACTGATTTACCCATGTTTAAAACTCCATTGCTTGCGCACGGACAACTGCCCTATGGTGACGATTATACTGACGTGAGCCTTTGCAAGTTATTCAATCGCCTCTCTTAAGCCTTGCTGTGAGACCTGCTTTCATGATGCCAAGCCAGTTTTCAGACACAATCAAACTTATCAAAAGCTTTATATTCGAATCAGCCATCTCTGACAGGACAGCTAAATTGCAGGCGACTTGACTCAGATCAGCTGTGAGGCTCAAGTATCTGCCCAATAGCAAGCGGGCAGACCTCCACTGTAGTCTTGCTGTCCCGAGCTAGCTTGACCAGGTCAGAAGGCTGGTAACGGAAAGGGACCTGCTCAACGAGAGGTTGCCAGTGCATTGGCACAAGCCGGGCAGCACCAATTTCTTCGGCAATTCTCAGCGCCTCAGCCGGTGTGGCAACCATATATTTGCCCCCAATAGGAATGCATGCTGTATGAATCTTCTTGCCCTGGAGCGCCTGAATAATAGCTGGAGAGTAGACAGTATCCCCCGAATGGTAATAACCATCTATAAAATAACCGTTCACCGGCTTTCCAGGGGCTGAACAACGAGCAAATAGAGCCAGGAGTGTTTTGCCAAGCCTGTTGGTCGGGTGATGTGCCGGAATAGCTTCAATCTTGACTCCAGACAGTTCAAGCGACTCACCTTCATTCAGTGTCACGAACATATCGGCTGGAATCCTGCGTCTGTACTTCCTCACCATCCACTGCATTAAAGCACGCGGTCCAACGAACTTACAGTGCCAGCGCTCGAAAAGATCGCCGGCAGCCATGACGCCATGATCAAAATGACCGTGAGAGAGAAGAACAACATGACCTGCAGTCAACCTCGTCCAATCCACAGGATCACGAAAGTAAGGGTCTATATATAAACAAAGCCCAGACAGATCGAACTTGAACGCGCTATATCCCAGATAGGTCAGGCTCAACTGACAGCTCTCCCTCGTTCAACCAGCTAATTGTTGATTAACAAGGCGAATCGTAGCATTTTTAAGATCCAAATACGCATCCTTAACCTCATTTTGCATAGTAGTCAGGAACTTATAATAGTGAAAAGTTTCACCTTTTTAACCAACTGGCGTCCAGGCTGACACTATTGTGATCAGCAATCTCAACTTTGATCGACCCTTTTATCCACAGTCACAACCGGCAATCGAAGAGCCTCTGCACAGGTTGGAGGCAAGGAGCGAGCTGATGAACATGGCAGGCGCCTTTACAGAAGGCAAAAGAGTAATGGCGATCAGCTCAAGTTTAGCTATAGCAGCAGCATTGAGTCTGGCAGCAGCAACACCGGCAGGCACTGCTGAGTTTGCTAAGTACTTCAACCCGTTTCAAGAAAAAGGGTATCGCAACGAATCACAAGACCGGATTATCAAGAAGCACAATTTCAAAGCCGGCACTGTTTCACTCTCATCGCCAGCAATCAATAAAGAGAACGGCATTTTTGCCTCAATCAATTCTGAAAATATCGCAAATGATGCTGTTGTTGAAAGCCTGCTCTGCCGCACAGAAGTCAACGGACTGGCTGTCCTCCTGCCCTGGCGGCTTCTGGAGCCAGTTGAAGACGAGTTTAACTGGCAGCCGCTCGACCATCTAATCACTTTGGTCCAGAAGCATGACAAGACCCTCATTTTGCGAGTCTCAACCTGCGCCATGGATAGCACCACAGGTGGTGAAGAGAACGCGGCCGAAACATTCTGCGACACGCCAAAATGGGTGTTCGACTCTGGCGCCAAGTCGCTTCATTATGCTGATGTGAACGGGAAATCTCATCAGCTTCCGATCTTTTGGGATTCTAATTACCTGGCTTTGTGGCGCAATTTTGTAAAAGCGCTTGGAGTGCGTTACGACAAAAATCCAGCCATTCACAGCGTTGGCATCACCGGCGGTGGCATTGCTGGTTCAACATCACCAGTCCCAGCCATTGAGAAAACAGCTGTACAACACTCCGGGCAAGACACCGCTTCAACCACAAGCGAACTGGAAAATACTCTCAAACAAGAGTACGGAATGAATCAGCGCCAGATTGTCGCACACTGGAAGTATGTTGCAGACATCTTTCCTAAAGCATTCGAGACAACCAGGCTGAACTTCGACATTGACCCGCCTACAGCAGGTCGAGCAGGGCAAGATGCACTTGACGAAATTGTCGATTATTTGATTTATCGGTATGGACAACGTATCTATCTGACTCGCCAGAACATAAACAACACCAAGCACGGTTTTGATCAATATCGTTTGTTCCTCAAGTTTCGCAAAGACACTTTGACTGGCTACCAGCTGGCGTCAACCCTTGACGCCCAAGCACTGCAAAAGCTCTCGCAGCTAGCTCTCAACGACGGAATTAGTTTTGTTGAAGTCCCAGGAGCTCTTCTTATCTCATCCGACAGCTCAATTACGGAACCTTTGCAGTATCTATCCAACCATGTCGGCTATCAAATAGTTGCACAACACGCCTCCATTCCGCGCTCCTGCTCACAGCAGGAGCCACTGCGGCTCTCATTGTCGTTTCTCAACCTGGGCTGCTCAGCACCATTGCGTCCGTCCAGAAGTTTTGACAAAGACAGTTCAGCAAGTTATCGCATTGCTATCGAATTAAGAGATGCCAGCGGCAAACCAGCAGTGTTCTCACTTCACACTCCACCGACTCCAACCAACCAGTGGCTCTCGGGACAAACAGTAACTTATGAAGAAGAGCTTAAAATGCCGGCACTCGCTTCTGGCGAGTACTCTGTTTTCCTCTGGCTTGTCGATTCGGAACTCAAACGCAAGCTGCAGCTTCTTGATGCAGTCAGCCACGACCAGCCCACCCCCAGCTACTCTGTACCACTGGGCAAAATACAGATACTCCCAACCGGAGGCGGCGCCGCTGTCGGTGCCACCACCAGTACCACACCACAATAGAGGCTACCGGTTGGCAGGCAGCCTCTTTACTTGACGACATTTGTATCGTCCAACTGCAATGCCGTTCACTTAACCCATTGATACAGCCTTAGCTGCCAAGGTGTAGGGCGTGTCGGGACGCGCCCGCTGGGCGACTCTCAATCTGCCTGACTCTTCAGTGCCAGATATTGCACTTACGGCTTATCAGCCCAGAGAACCAGTCCGGTATCAAACGGAGTAGTTTGATCGTCGTGGTGCGGCAGGACTCGCACTGTAAAGCCATGCCTGCCACTCTTGAAGTAACGGATTGCTCCGCTAAACAGGCACGCATCACCTTCCATCCCCTCGCTAGCCACCATCGGCAAAATCTCGCCTTCACTAATAGTGCCGCGCGCATCAATCGGTCCGTGATAGATCTGTACAGCAACATCTTCTGGAGAGAGGCTCCCGAGTCTAACCCGTGCTCGGACTCTCATGTCATCGCCTACCCTTACTTTGTGGTTGACGGAAGCTTCCACAGAGTCGATGTTGACATAACGCCAAGCTTTCTGGAGCTTCTCTTTCCAGGCAGAAAGCTGTCTGGCTGTCTGTCCTTGCTCGTCAAGAAACTCAGCATATCTCACAGCTGCCGGGAAGTAGGCTCTTAAGGTGTATTCACGCACCATGCGGTTGACATGATAGACCGGACAGACGTCCAGCATTGCTGATTTCATGCGCGAAATCCAGCCTCGCGGGCTTCCATCTCGTCCCCTTTCATAGAAGAGCGGGGCAATTTCTTTTTCAAGGAGATCGTAAAGAGCATTTGATTCAACATCGTCTTGATATTGTGAATCCGTGTACACTTCACCACGGCCGATAGCCCAACCGGCAGTTGGTTTATAAGCCTCATCCCACCAGCCGTCCAGCACGCTCACATTAATGCCGCCGTTAAAGCTGACTTTCATTCCGCTGGTACCGCAAGCTTCAAGAAAACGTCTAGGTGTATTCAGCCAGACATCTACCCCTTGAACAAGGTAGCGTGCCACATTCACATCATAGTCTTCAATAAAGACAAAATGTCTGCGCACATCCTCATTCCTTGCAAAATGAACCAGCTGGCGGATCAGCTCTTTTGCTGGAGTATCCTCTGGATGTCCTTTGCCGGCAATAATAATCTGTACCGGGCGCTCTTTGTTCGTAAGAATGGAAATCAGCCGTTCCGGATCACGCAGAAGCAAAGTAGCTCGCTTATAAGTTGCGACTCGCCTGGCGAAGCCGATTGTGAGAATGCGTGGATCAAGCACGTCAGCAGCTTCCTTCAACTCTGCCGACACAGCACCGCGTCTGTCCAGCTGCGACTTTACCCGACGACGGCAGAATGTGACAAGCCGTTCACGGCGCCGCTCATGAATACGCCACAGTTCATCGTCCGGAATCTCTTCCACCCGCTTCCAGACGTTTTGATCGCCTATATCTTCCGACCATTCTGGACCAAGATAGCGATCATATAGATCTGTCATCTCCTGAGAAATCCAGGATCTGGTATGAATTCCGTTAGTGATATAAGTAATCGGCACCTCATCTTGAGGAATGTTGTTCCAGACATTGCCAAACAGTTCGCGCGAAACTTCAGCGTGCAGGCGGCTCACCGCATTTGTTTTGCTCGAAAGCTTAATTGCAAGATTAGCCATTGAGAACGGCTCGCTGGCCTCGTCAGAACTAGTGCGTCCCAGAGTTAAGAAGTCATCTTGAGTAAGTCCCATCGAGCGGTAGTACTCACCTAAATACCGTTCAATCAACTCCGGAGAAAATTTGTCAATTCCAGCCGGGACAGCAGTATGAGTTGTAAATATCTGACCGGCAGCAGCAACTTCGCGTGCTTCTGCAAACGTCATAGAATGCTCTTCCATCAGCATACGAATACGTTCAAGACTGAGAAATGCCGAATGTCCCTCATTCATGTGGCAAACAGCCGGAGAGATACCGACAGCACGCAAAGCGCGCATACCACCTATACCGAGAATAATCTCTTGCTGGATGCGGATTTCAGGATCGCCATGATAAAGAGCGTCTGTAATATCCTCATCCTTTTTACTGTTATTTGGGATATTAGTATCGAGCAGATAGAGCGCAACACGGCCTACTTGTGCTTTCCAGATCTGGGCATAAACTTTGCGCTCCGGGAAATCAACTGAAATCAAAACCGGATTGCCAGCGTTGTCGCGAATCGGCACAATAGGCATATTGTAAAAATCATTAATTGGATAACGCTCTTGCTGCCAACCATCCGGATTTAAGTACTGTCTGAAATAGCCTTGTTGATAAACAATTCCTACTCCGACCAGCGGCACACCTAATTCTGATGCTGACTTGACATGATCTCCGGATAGTATTCCCAATCCGCCTGAGTAGATAGGCAAACACTCCGTCAAACCAAATTCAGCAGAGAAATAGGCAATTACATCTTTGCGTGATTTGCGAAACTGCTTTTGATACCAGGTATTTTCACCGGTCATGTATTCACAATGCTTCTGGTATATCCTTTCGAGATGCACCATAAAGCTCTCATCAGAAGCTGCTTCGTCAAGGCGTTCCTGGCTTATGGTGCCGAGCATGAGAACAGGGTTGTGCCCGGTGCTCTCCCATAAATCTCGATCAAGCCGGCGAAAGAGATTAATAATCTCGTGATCCCAGCACCAGCGCAAGTTGTAAGCCAACTCGCGCAAGCACTCCAGCCGCGATGGCAGAAAAGGAACGACTTCAACAGTACGAATCGGTTGCAATGAAAGATACCTCTGTGTCTCTTCAATAATAAAATTGCGTCTCAACTGGACCGAACTCAGACGCCTTTACACCACATTTGCCTAGCAAGCAGCGTGTAAGATTTATAGCACATCTAATTGCTTACCGCCCCGGAGCCTGCTGCACTCTGGGCACCGCCATTAAAAACGTTGTAGTCAAAGGTGAACTTGATAACCAACTCAGAGTCAGCCCCTGGTGGCAGAGGTGGTAGCGGTGCGGCCTTTTCCACAGCCTCCAGAGCAGCATCATCGGCAAGTGAGAAGCCGGATGATTTTTCTAACTTAACTCCAGTTATATCGCCATCCTTATGAATCTTAAACTTAACTGTAATCCGCTTGGATTCGTTTCCTCTCGGTGGGAACCAGGATTTCTTAATACGCTTTTGCAAGTCAGCTAGATAAGGACCAAAGTCAGCCTCTTGAGTATCGCTCGGCGATGCCGTCCCAGTTCCTCCAGAGCCTGCCGTAGTCGCCTGCTGTCCAGCTTGTCCTGCAGCTGTTTCGCTGGCAGAGTTGGCAGAGTTGGCAGAGTTGGCAGTAGCTGCAACAGGTGCCGGTGCCAAGTCCACAGGTGTCTGTTCCACCTTCTTCTCAGGCACATTTTGGTGCACTTCAGGCGGCTGCACCAGAGGTTTTTCTTTCGGAAGAGAGACTGGCGGTTCAGGCTCTTTCAGTCTGGAAGGCGGCGGTGAAACTAGCTGAATGTCGGTTATTTGTTGACTAGCTTCTTTAGGTGCTGCTACAAATAACATTATTAAGAGTCCAGTAATGATTACTGTGAAGTGAAACAGATAAGAGCTGCTGGCAGCCTCAGACAGTCCTATTGGAAAGCGCTGCGGCCGGCTGAACTGACAGCTACGCAATACCTGCTCATACGCATCCTGCATGACATAAGCAACAAAAACTAAGATGAGGCAGGCATAAATAATGAGGAAAGAAGTATTGGCCGGCACAGTTGCCAACCACTTAACAGCTGCAGGATCTATTTTCGCGCCAGTCACTGCAGCAACTCTGCTCAACTGGCTTAAAAAAGAATCGTGAAATATAAAAGCCAAGAAAAGTAAAACGTTAGTAATAAAAACAGAAAGAAGAAGAACCCCTTTTCTTATTTCTCCGTTATAAACCTGTCCTAACCCTGGGCAGATCGACAAGACAACCGCCATTTTCGGGTCCCGCCCCTGGACATCACTGGGCGCTAGCGGCGCACACATCGCTAGCACAGGACGCTCTTCCAGTGGACGATAACTCTTCAAGCCGGCGACGCCTCCTGCCTAAAAGCTCCATTTGACTATATGCGGACTAGGATGTCATATCCAAACAGCTTATTCATTAAACTCATCAAAAGGATGTCAATAATGCTACAAACGACTACCTTTGACAAAATTACAACCTGTCATAGTCCGGACAATCTCCGTTCCTGGCGGCGAAGCGCTCTCCACACACTCGGGGCTTATCAAGCAGATAAGATAGCTGCAGAGGATTTAAAGCAACATGGTAGCACTAGCTCAAGGCACCCTCTCTCCAACTTTTAAATTAAAGGCTGCTGATCGGTCGGTATACGATCTTGTCGTGGCCCTAAAAAAGACACAAGTAGTCTTGGTCGCATTTCTTAAGGTCACCTGTCCTGTTTGCCACCTGGCTTTCCCTTACTTGGAAAGGTTGCACAGAAGCTATCCGAACCTGACAATCTGGGGGATCTCCCAGGATGATTCCGATGCCACCAAAGCTTTTGCACGTATGTTCGGCTTAACCTTCCCTCTTTTGCTTGACGACGAACTGGAAACGACAGTTCACTACAACCTCACTCATGTCCCGTCCATCTTTCTCATAGAAAGCGACCTGACAATAGCCGAGTCAATAGTGGGTTGGGTAAAAACTGATCTGGAACGCCTCAATACCACTCTGGCTCATCATGCAGGACTCCCTGCAGTACCACTTTTTACAGATGCTGATGAAGTGCCAACCATAAAACCTGGATGCGTCTCCAAACAACAAGCATAATAGGTTCAAGTGCAACACTGCAATCCGGTAACGCTTCGCCTAGTGAGTCATATTTTTACTAATGCCCTGGACAACCGGCAAACGTAGCTACCTAGACCCGATTCATCAAGACATCATTCTTGATCGGTCAAAACCATCCGACGAACTGATCATTCAGCTCATAGACACCCCTGAATTTCAGCGTTTAAGAAGGATACAACAACTTGGTGTGTCTTCCTTTACTTTCCAAGGCGCCGAGGGTTCCAGATTTACCCATTCTGTAGGAGTCATGCATTTAGCATCCCGCCTCACAGACATGCTTGCCGAGGATAATCCGGTCGCCGCCGAGATCAAACCTGTAATCGTTGCTGCTGCCTTACTGCATGACGTCGGGCACGGTCCTTACAGTCACGTTACCGAAAAAATTGTCGGCTACAACCACGAAGATTGGTCTGGCAAACTCATTACTGGAGATACAACTATCAACCAGATTCTGTCCTCTTTTTCTCCCGACCTGCCCAATCAGGTAGCCTCAGTGCTCAACAAAAGTTTCCAGCCGCACTGGGTATCGCATATAGTATCGAGCCAGCTTGATTGTGATCGTTTTGATTACCTTTTACGCGACAGCTATATGACTGGCACCACATACGGTGCTTTTGCATTACAGCGCATCCTTTCCTCTCTTGAAATTGATCAAAGCGCCGATCAGATTGTCGTCTCGGGCGAAAAAGGGTTGATTGCTGTTGAAGACTATCTGTTTGCTCGTTACTCAATGTACGCCCAGGTTTATTACCACAAGAAAAACATCGCTGCCAGAGCGTTGCTGATGAAGCTGGTCAAACGAGCTGGTGAGCTGGGAAGCAAGATTTGTTTTATGGATGAATCTACACAGAAATGGTTGCTCGGGAGTGAGTTGACTGTCAACGACTATCTGGAGCTTGACGATGTCCAGATGACTTATCACATCAAGCGCTGGATTAAAGAGGCAGATCCAATCCTGTCAGATCTAGCAGCCCGTTTCTTGCACCGACGACTTTTCAAGGCCAGCCGTTTGCCTTGTTCTGATGAGACAGCAGTTGCCTCAATTCACCAGGCAGCCAGAGCTGCTGTAGCCAAGATCGGACTGGACCCAGACTATTATGTCTGCGTTGAGACCACCGGAATAAGGCCTTACGATTATTACCGCCCCACTTCCTCATCTGAACAGACAAGCATTATGGTGCGCACTAACGGCTCAACTGTACAAGAACTGTCCACCTTATCTCCTATGGTCCAAGCTCTGGTTAAAGGTAATTTTGAGACAGTCTGGCTTATCTGTCCAGCTGAGGCTCAATCTGCCATCTCCAGTCTGAGCGAGCTTGCCAGCAGCCAGTGACACTGTATACACACTAACCTTTGACAAAGTCAGATAAGGTGTAGCGGCAGGTTGGAACGCGCCAACAGACCGGCTCTCGAGCCGCCTCTACGATTGTTCCTACGATCATCCCAACAGAAGCCCCATGCAGTCAGGGTAGGGGCGCGTCGAGACACGCCAACAGACCGGCTCTCGAGCCGCCTCTACGATTGTCCCAACAGCTCAAGCTCAAGTTCAAGTTCAAGTTGACAGAATTAAGTCTAAAGTGACTTAATTCTTAAGATCTGGATCAGATGTAGGCATCTCAAGTGGCTATTTGTTAGCCTGTACATAGTCAAAATCTGCTGCTCTCATTTAAACGGCAGCACAGTTAGCCGAGAGTAAAACAATGTTCGAAACGCTCACCGACCGCCTGCAAGGCGTCATGAAAAGTATCCGGGGTGATGCAAAACTTACACCGGACAATATTGAATCTGCCATTCGCGAAGTGCGCAAGTCACTTCTGGAGGCAGATGTCAGTCTGAAGGTAGTAAAGCTTTTCATCTCACGGGTACGCACAAAAGCACTTGGGGTCGAGGTCCTCGATTCAGTCACTCCGGCTCAACAGTTCATCAAAGTTGTATATGACGAGCTGGTAACCATTCTCGGCGGTGAAAATGTACCTCTATCTCTTAAAGGCGGACCAGGAATTATTATGCTCCTGGGATTGCAGGGCTCAGGCAAGACAACTGCTTGCGCAAAACTGGCGCTCAAACTACGTAAAGATGGCTACAACCCGCTCATGGTGGCCTGCGACATTCAACGCCCGGCAGCTATTACGCAGCTTGAGACGCTGGGGCGACAGATAAACATCCCTGTTTTTACTATCCCTGACTGCCGCGAAGTTTACACAATTGCTGCTGCCAGCATAGAGCAAGCTAAAACAGCCGGTTACAACCCGCTTATTCTTGACACAGCCGGACGCCTGCAGATTGATACTGACTTAATGGCTGAACTGATGCTGCTCGACCGCGGCTTCGAACCAGCCGAGAAGCTCCTTGTGGTCGATTCTATGACCGGACAGGAAGCTGTTAATGTTGCTGAAACTTTCAATACTCAGCTTGAGTTAACAGGGGTCATCCTCAGCAAAGTTGATGGTGATGCTCGTGGCGGCGCAGCTCTTTCAGTACGTGAATCAACCGGGTGTCCGATTAAGTTTATCTCAACTGGCGAAAAACTTGAGGCTCTGGAGGCTTTTTATCCGGATCGCGCTGCCAGCCGTATCCTTGGTATGGGCGATGTGCTTACTCTAGTTGAGAAAGCACAAGCAAATATAGATGAAAAAGAAGCAGAAAAAGTAGCCAAACAGATGTTGGGTGGCGATTTCACCCTGGAAATGTTCGTCTCGGCTCAAAAAATGATGAAAAAGATGGGCTCTCTGGGCGACATTATGAAAATGATGGGGATGGGCAACGCACTGGGATTAAACAGCGAACAACAAGCTGTCATCGCCAATCATGGCGAAAACATGTTCAAACTTTACGAAACAGCAATAAGCTCAATGACACCGGCTGAGCGGCAGAAGCCAGAGATTATTAATATGAGCCGCCGTCGCCGTATCGCCAGGGGCGCAGGACTCAAAGAGAACGAACTCGGTCAAATGTTAAATGAGTTTGAACAGATGCGTAAGATGTTAGCCCAGTTCCGCAAACTGTTCGGTTCCGGAATGCCAGGACTACCGGGGTTGCCAGGAATGCCAGGCCTGCCAGGCCTACCAGGAATGCCAGGAATGCCGTTTAATGCTTCCGGGCAGGCTGCTCAACTAAAAGGCGCCCTGCCTAAAATACCTTACGAAATGCTTCCAGACCCGCCAGGTTTTCTGCTCAAAGGACCTGGCGGTGGCTACTTCCGCAAAAAAAAGAAAAACCGTTAGTGACAGCTCCTGACAGCTGCTCAAAATGTGGGTCCTTTTTGTGATCTGTTAAAATAACGGGCAAGAAAAGCTATATTGCCGACCTTATTTGGTAGCGGCTATGACAGCCAGCTAAATTGGAGCGGCAGGCAAGTCAGACAGCTTGCAATTAGATTGATGAGCCGGAAAAGGCGCCAGAGAGGAATATTCAGTGGTTAAGATTAGGCTAAAGCGCATTGGGACCAAGAAAGCACCCCACTACAGAGTGGTTGTAGCCGACGAACGCTCCCGGCGCGATGGTATGCCCATCGAAGAGATCGGTTACTATAATCCCCGATCAAAAGAGATTAAACTCGATAAAGAAGCGGTCGAAAGATGGATAAAAAATGGCGCCCAGCTGAGCGAAACGGTTCGAAGCCTTTTAAGAAAGGCTGGGGACGCCCCCAAGGAGACCGCTTCCGCCCCGCAGTCCCGGTAGACGCAACCAACGAGTCGGCCGAAAATCTGGCTGAGTATGTGCTTAAGGTTCTGGCACGCGATCCTGAGGCGATTCAAATTACCCGGGAACCGCCACAACAGCAGTACGTTACTGTTTCGGCTATCTGCAATCCAGCTTTAACTGGCCGCCTTATCGGTAAAGGCGGCAGGACTATCTCAGCTTTGCGCTTAATTGTGCGTTCAATTGCTGCAGAACATGGTAAAAGAGTGGATGTTGAGGTTGCCTCACAATCTGAAGATGAGGCTTAGGTCCACACTTTTGCCAGATGATAGACTCTCGCAGCCCCCAAGGTGAAGACAAAGAGCCGGAAAGACGCGATTCGCCGCTTTTCACGTCAGTTACTGTGGTGGGAGATGAGAACCTTCAGCTCAAACTGCTGCAAACACTTCTGGATGAGAATATTATTTCACCAGCCCAGGCACAACTTCTCCTGGCCGACCAGGAAGTTACTGGCATGACTATTGCTGAGGTTGTGGTAGCTAGAGGCTGGCTGACAGAGAGTCGCTTAGATGAGATTGCCCCCTGGCACAATAAGCAAGCACAGCAGGCAGGAGTTCTTACTATCTCAGCAGGCTCAAAGAACTACAGCCATAATTTTGCCCAGTACCGCAGCTTGATGGAGAAGATTCTCGGACTCGGCTGGGATTAAGTTGGACACCTAGTAGTGAGATTCCAAAGTTCTGCAACAATTACCGTAGGGGCGGATTGCATCCGCCCGCGGGCGCGTTGCACGCGCCCCTACTTGTGCAAATGAACACAGCTGCGCAATAAAAAGATTTTTTTGTGTACATAGTCGCTATAAATAAGGTTGACTTTCAATCCAAGCAAACCATCAGCAAAACCGGCTCGAATGACATAGCGATAAATAAAAGTCCAGAGCGGGTGCACGATTTCGTTAAACAGACTCACCTGCCACCAGGTATAACCGGCTTTAAGATAGTGTTGAGCTGACAGCTGCGCATACTTATTCATCGCCTCTGCAAACTGACCAGTATCACTGTAAGAGTAATGATTCATAGACTGCTGCAAAGATCCGACCGGACCGTCAACAAAAACTCGCTCATGCACTGCTCGCTCATTGAATCTCCCTTTTGACCTGGCAAAGAGACGCAACTGTGCATCTGGATAAAAACCGCCGTGAGCGACAGCTCTGTCCCCTATATAGAGCAGACGCGGGATTAGATAACCAGCACAGCGATCCAGGTGCTGGCTGCCCAGAATTTGCTTAATCTCCTCTTGCAGTCCTTCGGTCAATACTTCGTCAGCATCAAGACTGAGCACCCACTCATGACTCGCCAAACTGACAGCCAGATTTTTTTGCGCAGCATAGCCCAACCAATCTTGATGAACAACTTTAGCGCCAAAGCTTTCAGCAATCTCAACTGTCCTGTCGACAGAACCGGAATCGACTAAGATAATCTCGTCGGCAACGTCGTGAGCAGCAGCCAATACCATAGGAAGAGTACGCTCTTCATTAAAAGCCACAATAACCAATGAGAGCTTAGTCGCCTGCTTTTCTGCTGCGCACACTCGAGTACCCTCTTATCTGCGCAAGAACCGGATCAGATGACGATCATTATCAATAGTGAACTGCCAGTCCTTAAAAAAACTCTGCCCTAAAAGCGGTCTCGGCAGCTGTGAATTTTCTACGACACATATCTCCAAATTGGATTTTTCTACCGGTCCTAGCTTCATTCTGTCTATTGGGAAACTTCGACTCTTAGTACTGCCGCCAATACCACGACTCAACCCTTCCTGTGCATCTTCAGGAACAGTAATCCCGAGGTTTTGAATCTGACTTCCAGAAAAGCAAACGACATCAGCGCCGGTGTCAAAATACATAGGGCAGCTATGTCCGTTGACCTGGACATTTACCACCATCTCTCTGCCTTCGCGCACAAAGGGTACAGCATAGTGATCGTCAGCAACCGACCTGGCAGCATCTTTTTTTCTGAATGTGATTGACCTGGCACCAGGATCAGTCGTATATTCAAAATCTTTAAAAAATGTTTGCCCGAGCAACGGTGGCACATCCATGCGCTCTTGAACAGCGACAGGAAAGTTGCGGCGTTCTATGTTGCCCACCTTAAGATTCACATTCATGCGCCAGGTACCGACACCACTGGAAGATCCAACACCGAAAGATTGCCCTACCGGGTCGCCACTAGGCGGATTGATACCCAACTGTTGCAGGTGATTCTTGCCAAAAACACAGGCTTCAGCACCAGTATCAAAAATCATAGGTGTTGGCCGCCCGTTCAACTGTGCATCAACAACCTGACTACCACCAACCCGTTGGAAATAAATCTTCCCTTCAGCAGGCAGTTGATCATAATCAGCACTGTGCGGTGCGAGCAGCTGCGTTAGCTGCAGGTTATGTGGACTTACGACATGCTCTGAGCTCTGCCCGGCAGCTTTCTTCAAAAAATCAGGATCGTATTTCTGCAGATAAATACGAGCAAGACCGGCTGCTTCTGAGCCAGGGAAACGCTCAACTACACGCCTGTAAGCTTGTTTTGCTCTAGCCCAATCACCCATCTGTTGATAAGTGAGAGCAGCATAATAACAGGAGTTGGAAACGTTAGGCTCACTTTGCATAGAAGCCTCAAAATAAGGAGCAGCCGCTTTGAAATTATGCTGGCTGTATAAAAGCACGCCTTGATCGTAATAAGCATCAGCCAGAGCACCGGCTGCTGCTAGCAACCAGCTGCCTGCAAGCAGAGCAAAGAGTTTGCTTAGTCTGGTTTTGGTTGCCTGACAGTTCACAACAGCCCCTCCCAAAAATCCCGTTCCGCTGAGCTTTATCTATTATAGCTACGCCGTTTTCATGCGACCTGGTCAGCTAGGCTTTTCCCTCGGCATACATTGTCTGCCGGCAAGCTCAGCCACTGCCTATGCAGCTCAGCCTCAAGATTTACAAGGCAAACTCTTCAGCCAGGATTATTTTTTGCAATTCAGAGGTACCCTGGCAAATCTCCAACATCTTGGCGTCACGATAAAATCGCTCCAGGAGGCTGTCTCCACTTACCCCTGCAGATCCCAGTATCTGGACAGCCTCGCTGACATGGACCCGTGAGGCTTTAGTTGCATACCATTTACACATTGCAGCATTCTTGCGCAGATCGGCTACATTTTCATCTGCACTCCAGGCAGCTCGATAAGTAAGCAACCTGGATGCATCCAGTTCGACACTACAGTCAGCCAATTTCCACTGTACTGCCTGGAACTGTCCAAGCCGTTTGCCAAACTGCTTACGTTGGCGTGCATGATCTGCTGCTGCATTTAAGGCGCCGGACAACATACCGACAGCAGTTGCAGCCATCTGTATGTTGGAGAGATCCAGACCGTACCTCACCTGCTCAACAGTTGTTTCTGCCGCCTGGAATGCCAGCAGATTGTCACCAACTAGCTCACTGCCAGTAAATTCAACATCGTTGATATAAGCTGCCCGTAAACCAAGCGTAGAACGGTCAGGTGAGATATCAATCTTGTCTGTTTCAGCAAGATCAACTACAGCAAGAGCAAGCTGCCCATCATCTGACGAGTCGCGCATACGCGTTAAAACTATTAAGACTCCAGCAAACTCAGCATTAGCCACCCACACCTTCTTACCAGAGAGTATGAGCTTATCGCCCTGCCGGTAGCAGACAGTTTGCACTGCACTTAAATCAGTGCCGGCAGCCTCTTCAGATAAAGCAAAGCTCCCTATCTTGTCACCTTTAGCTAGAGCCGGTAAGAACTTTGCTTTCTGCTCAACACTGCCAAAGCGCTTGAGCAGCTCTATAGCCGTTGTATGTGCAGACAAAGTAAAACCAAGTCCGGGGGCAAATTCGCTTACTGCCTCTACAAAAAGTATCTGATCAAGAAAGCTCTTACCCTGTCCACCATACTCATAAGCTACAGTCAGCCCGAGAAAACCATCCTGAGCGCAACTTTGCAGCAGCTCTTTTAACGAGACTCTATGCCTTTCGAGCGCCTCAGCGAGCGGATAAACTCTTTCGCTGGCAAACAAGCGATATTTCTGTCGCTCCGACTCTTGCCTAGAGCTTAAAAACGTATTCAAGGCACCTCCAGGTATGAAGAGCCAACTATATTAGCATTAAGAGTTTCTCCTTGGCATAGCTACCAGGAGCAACGGATAGAGCAACTGCAAGATTAAAACGGCTGCTTATTAATTAAGAGCCTGGCAAACTTGCTGAACTAACAGAAGCGGCAGAGCTTTTAAGGTCAGACACCTTAAGTAAGCAAGCCTCAATCACGCAGCTTGTAATTGCTTCCTGATTTACTATCCCTTCCATCCAAAAACGTAGTTTATAAATGATCTGGTCAATCTTCACTTCGCAAATTGACGACTGTGGGTGCGGCGTGGAAAGCACTCCCTTAACCGACTGAGCTGCCTCGACAACAGCTGCCAATACTCCTGCCGGTTCCACATCGTGACCAACTGGCAGGAGCACCACTTTACCTCCGGTTGAACTGGGCAAATCGTAGTTGATCAGCTCATTTTGAATAAACATGGTGTTTGGAATGACAGCCATATTGTTGTTGAGAGTGTGCAATTTGGTGCTTCGCCAGCCGATCTCAATTATTTGGCCAACACGAGTGTTATTGCCATCCAGCCTGTAACACACCCAATTTCCTTGCTTTACGCTCTTCTCCAAAGTCATAGTCAATCCAGCAAATATATTGCGCAAAGTATCCTGCAGAGCAAAACCAAGAACAGCAGCAATTACTGATGATGTGGCCAGAAGTGGAACAACATTGACGCCCAAAGTCCAGTCGAGCAGGAGCAGAATTATGATTAAATACAGCAACGCCTGAACAGAGAAACGAAAGACACCTGGCACAGGAGAGCCCCATCTGGTGAGATACCAGCGTGAGGCAACCAGGTTCATACTTTGAATGGCAATATGAAAAACTAAAAAAGCTGCCAGCAGCGACCCGATCTTAATTATCTCTTGTGCAATACTGCCGTGCGCTAAAGCTACAAACGGCAGTATTGCCAGTGAAAGTAAAAGAACCTGCAAAGACAGATCTATTCTGTTAGTCACCTGCATTATCAAGTCAGTATCTTTGACTGCCTCGATACGACAGACAAACTTGCACAGCTGTCGCCTATAAAGCAGAAGAATAAGCCAGACTATAGCCGCCCAAAGAGGCACAGCTGAAGGTCCGTGCAGAAAAACATCACCGACACTACGAGCACAATGCCTGACTATCAGAAGCAAATCCATACTTATTACCCAGCAGGAACAAGCTGGCAATAATAGCTTATTTTGCTGGCGCTTGTTGTCAAGATGCTGCATTACCAGACACTGCTCCGTCTGCGCTAGCACTCCGCTGGGAGCCGTGCTAAGGTAGTAAGTGCTAGATTTCAGTGTTGCTCTCAATATGTAATGGTCGAGATGAAATGGCCAACATTCCAGATCCGGAACCAGGCAAAGCCGCAGAGCCACAACAGGACATCACCTCGCATGCCGAAGCTGGCACGGTACAGGGTCAGACTCCTTCAGCTGCCGGACGGGGTGGGGACGAGCTAACACACGCAGATTACGATGTGTTGACTGAAGCGCAGCAGTTGCACCAGCACCACGTATCCAAGATTCTTGACGAAGTCCTGGAAGATTCAGACGAGACACCAACAGCTAGCCAGATCAAGCACCCTATGTTGCTCGATCTTGTTCTGGCAATAAGCTTCCTGGTAGCGATGGGAGGCTTTTCTCTAGGCTTAATCAAAATGTATATTGTTCATCATGCACAAGAAAGCATTATGCGCAGGGATTTCAAGAGCGCAATTGGTGTTCTCAAAGGACTGCCTTTACCAGGCTTTATTGCTGTACCAGGAGCCTCTCCTGAATCAGATCCGCAAGAACTGCTTAACCAGGCACTTTATCTTGACGGCATAGACAAACTTGACAACAAAACTGATATTAACGGTGCCCTTAACGAGCTACAGCAGATTCAGGCCAGCTCGCGTTATTTCCCGATGGCCCAGGAAGCATTGAACGAAAATTTTGAACCATCATCAACCTTATTAAAGATGGAAGTTGAACATACAGAGAAGAATCCGCCAGCACCGGACAAAAAACGATTCAGCCCGGAATTACCTCATGACGCAACCCCATGACTATCAAATCATGGTACGACTAGACAAGTCGGACCAGCAAGCAGCTGCCACCAGCCACAACTCACTCCAGGCGTCATGGAGCCTGTAAAAAGAGCACCAGGCGCAAGGTAAGGCAGACCACGCCAGGCTGCTGTCAATGTTGCCATACGCAGTTGCATATCCCTCCATAAGGTTATAGCAGGAGATAACTCCACTATAGCCCTGAACTATAAATATGGGACTCTCTTATAAACTCTTCTGTCTAATGAACTGCGCCGGCAGTAAACCTGTTTACTCCACGACAAAGGCACGATAACTATCTGCAGAGAGAGTATCGTTAAGCTCAGAGGAGCTCTCCAGTTTCACCTTAACCAGCCAGCCGTCCCCGTAACAATCAGCATTTACCAGCTCCGGCTCTGAGTTCAAGCGATCATTGATAGCAATAATCTCGGCGCTCACCGGCATAAACAGATCAGAGACTGATTTTACAGACTCAATGACACCAAATTTGTCTGCTTTCTTAAGCTTCTTTCCCACCTCAGAAAGCTCGACATAAGTAACATCTCCAAGCTGCTCAGCTGCAAATGCTGTCACACCTACATAAGCCTGGTTGCCATTTTCGACACGGATATACTCATGAGTCTTTGTATATTTGAGCTCATCAGGATAACTAAGTACCTTACTTCCTTCTGCTCCAGTCATTCCCTGGTCTCCTTCGCTTCGTGCCGTCAAGTCAGACAGCTTCAGATTTTACCAAGTCTACCTCGGCAGCTCCATCATAACCGGACTGCCGCTCTGGTCGTCAAGCACTAAATTATTTGCGCTTGTAAAACGGTCTTTTAACAACAGTTGCTCCTATGGCCGCCCCACGAATCTCCACAGCCAGTTTCTCTCCGATAGTGGCATACTGTGGCGGCACAAAGGCCATAGCAATTGGATAGCCAACAAAAATACCTTGTGAACCGCTACTTACAGAGCCTATCTTCACTGAATCTTTGAGCACTGGATAACCATGGCGAGGCAGAGCTTTCCCTTCTACCTGCAGGCAAACACAGACCTTAGAAAGACCAGACTCCTTCTGCTTGAGCAAAGCTTGCTGCCCGACAAACTCTCCTTTGTCCAGTTTAACGCTCCAGCCCAGTCCTGATTCCAGCGGACTGGTCACATCGTCCAGTTCATGCCCGTATAGAGGCAGCGCTGCCTCGAGACGCAGCGTGTCGCGGGCACCAAGTCCGCACGGCTCAATACCAAGATGTTCGCCGTGTGCAAGCAGAACGCTCCACAACTTATCAGCTGAATCAGGATCTACAAAGATCTCAAAACCATCTTCGCCTGTGTACCCGGTCCGCCCGAAACCAATCTTCACCCCTTCAGCTATGCCCTGCCCGTAACAGAAAGATGGGATCTTCTCAATCCAATCGCCAACCACTGCCGAGAGAACTGAGTGTGCCTCTGGTCCCTGCAGAGCAATCAACGCAGTTTTCTCAGAGATATTCTCCAGAGAGACATCGTTAAAACGGTTGATATGTCCGACCAGCCAGTTCCAGTCTTGCTCAACATTGGATGCATTTACAACTAACAGGAAGTCATTTTCGCGCCTGTAGACAATCAGATCATCCACTGTGCCGCCGTCAGGCATGACAAACTGTGTATAGAGCGCCATATTCGGCTCAGACAGTTTGTTGACATCATTGGCTATCATGTACTGTACAAATGCATGGGCACCTGCACCCTTGACTACAAACTCACCCATATGAGATACATCAAAAAGACCCACACCCTTCCGCACAGCCATGTGTTCGGTGATGATTGACTTGTATGTAACCGGCATGCTCCAGCCGGCAAAATCAACCATACGAGCCCCGGCTCTGCGGTGAGCAGAGGATAGCGGGGTTTCCCTTATTTGAGCTGTCGTCATAACCTGTTCCTCATCTGCGCCAACGGCAATATTTGCATGCAACGCAACTATGATACTAGGTTAAGACTTCACTCAAGCCAGGTCATGCCAACTAAACAGCTTCTTTTCCCCTCGACTACCCACTTCGATTCGATCTCATCTCCACTTTTTTGCAACTCCCTGGTTTGGTTGCATATATGGTGGCAGGCGAAAAAACTTCGTTGAATCTGGCAGCCAAGTTAAAATTTGGTCGCTAAGAACAACCAGGCGTTTACAAATCCGACATTCTGCTGTCCTCTATCCCTCCTGCATTGCGGACAGCACCAAGTTCACGCCTGGCGTGAGCTGCAATTCGGCAGCACTTAACGAGCGTATCTGCTGAACCTCTGACATCACGCTCTTTGATCTGATTATTAATCAGCGCAAGCGACTCGGAAAGCGCCACCAAGTTGTGACAACATCTCCCCAGTCGCCTGGAGCTTTCTGCAGCAGCTTGCTGCGGCAAATATTTTTGCTGTTGATCAATTTCATCTGCTTGTTTGAGCAAACCATCCACCACTGCCTGGAGGCGCTTGTAATAAAACTCGAGTCGAGAAATCTGCTGCTGTCTCCTTTGCCTTAAAAACAAACTTGCAGCTCGCCAGACAGACAAGCCACCAACCAGCAAGAGGACAACTAAGAAACAAATCCAGCTTGAAACCATTTTTGCTTAGGAACTAAACATACGGTGCCCGCTCGCTCGCCAGCAAAGGCAAGCAGCACCGGCATGCCTTACTACAGACAAACAGATTAATAGGCGTTCTTAAACTCTCGCTCTTCCCACTCTTTCTTCTTCTTGAGTCGGGATTGCTCGCTTTTAACTGACTGCTCATCCTGCTTGATAAACTCCTCCAGCTTACTTCGCAGCCCTTTCATATCTTCCGGCAGTATAGCCAGGACCTTCTTGTAGACAGTCACCTCTTCATCAATCCTATTTCCAGCATGATAGACCCGTCCCAGCACAAGCTGTGACTTCCAATCACCAGGATCAGCCTTAGTGGCAAAAAGGGCTTCCCGTTCGGCCTCCTGCCCGCGTCCTTCAGCAAGCAAGAGCAGACACAACTGGCGGTGAAAGCGGCTTTCACTACCGTTAATTTCTATTGCTTTTCTATACAAAGACTCAGCACCTTTAAGATCACGGTTGTCAAACGCCCGGTGCCCTTTTGCAAACAGCTGCTCTGCCTTCTCCACATCCTTATCAGTCGGACCCAGAACACTCTTGGCGTCCTGAGCTGCAACCAGCAAGTCAGACACAGCCAAAGCTACTGTCGCACTTAAGACAGCGGCTACCAATCTTTTTCCAAACTTATCGAGCACAAGAACTTCTCCCTCAGCAACGGATTCCCGATAAAGAAACCCAAACCACCCCTGATTTTAAGAGGAAGTGACAACAGACAAAACTAATCATTGTTAACGTATGCACTGCATGTTACACTCATCCCGACCTAACGAATCACTGCAGTAGCAGATAACAACCGATATTCGCCCGTTTCGCAGCCATCATTCCTGCAAGCTAAGGAAGGAAGGAAGGAACAATGTTGTCTCAAAATGAACTTTGCATCAAAGGCACACTGGGGCAGCTGAAAGAGATCATTCTCACAGCACAGGGTGAGGATCACGAATCATCACACTGGCTAGCACAGATGGAAGCTCTCATCACACAAATCGAGCAGAAGGCGAGCACCTGGTTAACTTCACCAGAGCAAGCTGTTTCAGAGATCAGCTGCCCGCCCTCTGGCAAGCTTTGAGGCACTAATCTCTTTAACTTGATTAGCAAGATCTGAAGCTGCCTGCGGTCGTCCCAGGCTCTGCATCGCCTTGCGCATCGACTTCAACCGCTCCTCATTGCCCACCAGGTTAATGATCTCATTGTGCAACACCTGCCCTGTGAGCTTGTTTTGTGGCACCATTACAGACGCACCTTTAGATGCCACAAAGCGGGCGTTGTGGCTCTGATGATCTCCGGCAGCATAAGGGTATGGAATAAATAGAGCTGGTGTGCCTGTCACAGCCAGCTCAGCTACTGTCATCGCTCCAGCGCGACAAATTGCCAGGTCTGACACTGCGTAAGCCAGGGAAAGATCATCAAAGTAAGCACGCAAAGAGTAGCGCGGATTATTAAGCACAACTTTATCCAGACGTTCACGCATCGCCAGAACATTCTTCTCGCCAACTTGATGAATGATCTGCAGTGGCGGATCACGGTCTAGAAGTGCGGGCAGTATCTCCAGTAAAGCCTCGTTTATTGCTTGAGCTCCTTGAGATCCGCCCGTTATAAGCAGAGTTTTGAGAGTGTGATCCAGTCCTAGCACTGCGCAAGCCGCATCACGTCCTAATGGGCTGACAATACTTTTGCGTACCGGGTTGCCGTTGACAATGAGTTTGCCTCTCCTTGGTTTGAGCTTATCAGCAGCTGCCTCCATACCAAGCGACACAAGGTCAGCACCGCGGCAGAGCAACCTGTTTACGAGTCCTGCATGGGCGTCAGGTTCATGAATGGCTAGAGGCACTCCAGCAAGTCGTGCTGCCACTAAAGGTGGAGCCGATGCATAGCCACCAGTGCCAAGCACTGCTGTAGGCTTGAACAGTTTAAGTATTTTGCGTGCTTCCATGATTGCTAAAACCAGCTGTACCGGCCAGCGGATAAGTTGTGTTGAAAACTGACGCGGCAGACCTGAAACAGACAGTCCAACAAATTGAAGAGCCTGTTCGCTACAGAGCTTCTCTTCAAGATGCCCGCTGGCACCTATATATAGAAGCGCCTCCACATCAGGATCACAGCTCAAATATTCAGCTACAGCAAGAGCCGGGTAGATATGCCCA
Organism: uncultured bacterium; assembly: GCA_903835185.1. Lineage (GTDB taxonomy): Bacteria > Cyanobacteriota > Vampirovibrionia > Obscuribacterales > Obscuribacteraceae > CAILLX01. The sequence continues at coordinate 67,749 of CAILLX010000054.1, forward strand.
CCTGTGCCACCTCCAGTTAAAACTATGCGATGACGTATCATTGCTGCACCTGTCCTGCCTCCAAGAGCTCACCATCATCCTCTTCACCAAGCACTCCACGATCGCGAGAGACAGAAAGGAGGATACCGACCATACCAAGCGTAATGACCAGCGAACTACCACCATAACTGATAAAAGGCAATGTAATGCCTGTAACAGGAAGCAAACCGCTAGTAACCATGAGATTAACGAGAGCTTGCAAGCAGATTGAGCTGGTAATACCGATAGCAAGGAGCCGCCCGAACAAAGTACGTGACTCCAGAGCTGTCTTAAAGCCGTAATAACCGAAGAGGATATAAAGAGAGACGAGCACAAGGCAGCCAAGGAGCCCAAACTCTTCAGCTATCACAGCAAAGATAAAATCGGCATGCTGCACAGGCAGATAGTAAAGCTTCTGAAGAGAGCCACCAAAGCCGCACCCCCACAAACCGCCTGAGCCAATTGCTAAAAGCGACTGAATAATATTCCAACCTTCTTTCTGCGGCGAATCGTAAGGATTGAGCCAGCTGTTAATGCGAGCCAGCTGATAAGGTGTCTTGGTGATATGGTGCCAGACAAGCCAGGCACCTCCAGAAAGTGAACCGACAATAAGAAGTGAGTTGGTACCGCTGACAAAAAGAAGTGCCAGTAAAGTACCGATAATCATGAGAGCTGTTCCAAGATCAGGCTGTTTAACAACTATGCCGGCAACAACCATAGTGATGACTATCCTGGAGAGAACCTGGCGGTGCCACCAGAAATATTTGGACAGCCCTGAAGCCATAAGCAAGATCAAACTGACTTTAGCCAACTCGGATGGTTGGAACTGCAGCGGTCCTAGTGCCAGCCAGCGGCTGGAACCCATAGTGGTTACAGACAGATGCGGGACAAGGGTTAAAACAACCAGACCGGAGGAGACAAGAGCTAGCGGCCATGCCCACTTTCTCAACCGGCGATAGTCCAGACGGCTTAAATAGAACATGACAAACAGTCCAATTACGCAAGCAATAGCCTGACGTCTCAAAAAAACAGTCGAGTCCTGAAAACTTTGCAACGCCTCAGGAGCCGAAGCGCTATAGACTGCCATCAAGCCAAAACAAGCAAACGAAAGAACAAGACTAATCAAAGCACGATTAGCCAGCCCCCTGAACCCGCTTCCGGAGGGATCTTGTATACCTTTCGCCTGGCCTTTAGGCTTGTGGCGAAAGTCTCTTTTCTCTTGTGCAGACAAGATCTTTGAAGACACGCCCCCGATCCTCGTAATCCTTGAACATGTCAAAACTGGCACAGGCCGGAGATAGCAACACCGGACCAAGCTTTAGTTGACCACCCGTATCCACCGCCTCTTCAAGCGAGCCGGCCCGATAAATCTTTTCGAACCCACTCTTGCTGAGCTCATCCGCAAACCGACTGGCTGCCTCACCAATAAGAACGACTGCAGCAGCGTTAGCCTTCACTGCCTCTGCAAAACTGCTCAGATCAGTCCCTTTGTCGCGACCGCCAGCAATTAATACTACTTTCTCTTCCGGAAATGCTTGCAAAGCTTTTATAGTCGAATCGGCATTAGTAGCCTTGGAATCGTTATAGTAAGCCACACCGTCTATGGTGGCTACATATTCCAGCCTGTGCTCAAGAGCCTGAAATTCTTTCAGATAACTCCCTATTTCGTCAGGAGCGACCTCAGCAAGAGCAGCAGCAGAAATGGCTGCCAGAGCATTCTCCCAGTTATGCCGTCCGATAATTTTGAGCTCTTCAGGAGCACAGACAATTCTGCTGCGCCCATAAATACGGTAGCAAAGGAAACCATCCTTCATGAAGGCTCCCTGCACAGCACCGGAGAGCTCTGAAGATGCGCTAAAAGGAAAGATTTCAGCTCTTGTTTCAGTTGCTGCCACAACCGGATCGTCTGTATTAAGAACTGCATATTGATGCGGTTCCTGGGCAGCAAAGAGACGGCGTTTAGCATCGATATAACCATCAAGTCCGCCATGCCAGTCAAGATGATCAGGAGTCAGATTAAGCCAGACAGCTATGGCTGGTGCAAAAGCCGAGCAGTACTGGCTCTGGAAGGAGCTTACTTCTACAACCAGCCAGTCCGGCTTTTTGGACAGTTGATCCAAAACAGGCACGCCAAAGTTACCGCAGGCCGGGGCCACTCGCCCTGCCCGGCTGAGAATATAGCTGATAAGAGCACAAGTGGTGGACTTTCCATTTGTACCTGTGACAGCTATGATTGGTGTCTTTGTCTCGCGATAAGCAAGCTCGACATCACAGATCACTTCTTTGTTGAGCTGTCTGGCCTTGACCAGCACAGGCGCGGACGGAGAGATGCCAGGGCTGGTAACTATAAGCTCTGCGGATGAAAGAGCTTCATCTGAGTGCCCGTCAAGTTCAACAGCAACTCCCAAGCCGGAGAGCTCTTCTATTTTGCTGCCCTGTGCTGCGCCAGAACCAGATTCTGAAAGGAGAACTTTTGCTCCTTTGCCAGCAAGATAAGCTGCTGCCGAGGCGCCGCTTCGCCCCAGACCCAAAATCGCAACTCGTTTATTTAACCAGTCAGCCACAGCGGTATTGTAACAGGTGACTTGTCAAGTTTTCCGCCCAATTACAAATCAGACAAGAGGCTGTCTGGCTCAAGACAGCCAATGCCAGAGCCAGACTACACTCTTATGGTAGCTTAAGTTTTTCGCTGCTTTTCCTTTTGCTCTACTTTGTAAGCCTTCTCGTCAAGCTTCTGTATGCGTTTGTTCAGCTTCTCCAACTCTTTAGCAGGCAGATTCGGCTCCAGCGAGATGTAAGCACGCCACTGAACAATAGCCTCGCGCAAAGCTCGCGAAGTGGGCGGCGACATGCGCTCGAGCGTCTGTGCCAGACCAATTCTTGTTTCAGGCACAACCGGGTTGCCATAGATAGAGGCATGATATTTATCAACAGCCGATGGAAGCTGCTTTCTCTTGGCAAGATCGTCTGCCAGAGTTAAGTCTTGCCTGGCAGTATCCCGTGCTTTTGCCACCAAACCAGCACCACGTTTGGCTCTTTCAGCTCCTCCAGGCAACAGAGTTGCTTTTCTGTAAGCAGCATCAGCACTGTTTAAATCCTTAATCATCAAAGCAAGATCGCCTATAGCAAGTACCTGTTTAGAATCATTAGCACCAGACAGTACTGTGGTCATCTGATCTGAAGCCTCTTTAAACTTGTTTTGAGCTAAGAGAGCCTCAGCATAAGCTATCCGCTCACCATCAGTTCTCGGGCTGCCGATAGCAGCCAGATCAACAGTCTGCCCGGAGAGAGCCCGCAGTTTTGCTTCAGCCAGCCTTAGCTCCATATCATTAGGATTCATACGAATAGCTTGCTGCAACTGCTGATCTGCCTGCTCATACTCATTAGAGAGAGTAAAAGCTCCAGTAGCTTCTTTTTGTGCCTTGAGATAATAGCAACGAGTCAAACCTTTAGCTGCGGCAGCATTGGCTGGATTGACATTAAGGACGCTTTGATACTCCTTAAGCGCTGCATCAAGCTTCTCCAGTTGCAAGCTTTGATCAGCGACAGCCATATGCAACTGTGCATTGTCAGGCAGGATCTCCAGCCCTGAACGCAGTTCAGCAATAGAAAGTTCAAGATCGCCACGGTTGGCGCGTATGTCAGCTATCTTGAGATAAGGTGCTGCATTTTCTGGCTTAATCCGAATCGACTCTTGAAACTCTTTTATGGCAGCTACAGTATTTCCCTGAGCAGCATAAGATTCGCCCAGAGCCTGATGTACTGGAGCGCTATTGGGGAACTGATACAAGGCTGTATTCAACTCTTTAATAGCATCATCAATCCGCCCCTGCTGCAGATTGACCTGTCCTAAACCATAGTGAGCAGTTGAATTGCCCGAATTTAAAGAGATGGCCTTTTTAAAATTCTCGCCTGCTTCTGCCAGGCTTGTCTGTGAGAGCTTCACCATGCCCAGTTGAGCACAAGCATCAGAGCTTTGCGGATCATCTTTAATAGCTTCGCGAAACTCACCAGCTGCCTCATCCAGACGGCCTTGTTCTTTCAGTACCATACCGAGGTTATAGTGAGCTTCTGACATCGTGGGATCGGCACTTATCGCCTCTCTCGCCTCTGACTCAGCCTGCTTCAACATTGAATCTCTGTTCTTCTGGATTGTCATAGATGAAGACTGCAGGCGATTGACAAGGCACATTGCCTTGCCGCTATGAGCAAGTGCGTTTCTGGGATCCAGCTCGAGAGCCTTATCAAACTGCTCGACTGCGCCATCGAGTTTAAACTGCCGTCCCAGAGCCATGCCCAGCCCGGTTATAGCATAGACATTCTTAGTATTTCTGCTCATAGCTTGCCGATAAAGATCAGCAGCATCAGCATATTTACCTTTGTTCATGAGCTCATCTGCCATCATCACGTCACGCTCAATCTTGGCTTTCATCACCTTCTTGCTACGGGCTGCCGGTTTGGCAGCTACAGCCGGTACTAACGCTTCCATTGTCAGTGAACTGGCGAGAATTAGGGCAGATAGAGCCAGTGAGGTTCTAAATTTCATTACTGTCATTTCTGAGCTCCAATTTTGACGATTCATGTTCCAAACAATCTATCTATAAAGGAATGTTCTGGTCGAGACATTGATATACATTTGTAGCGGCTAAAGCAGACTTCTCAAGGCTTGAACCCAGCTGCTGTGAGTGACGCTATCATATTTAAGTATGTCAATTACATCATGTTAGCAAACAGCAATGCTACTGCATGTCAAGAGTAGCAATGGGAGGTTGAGCAGTGTCAGGTCACTCCAAATGGGCAACAATCAAGAGATCAAAGGCCGTCGTAGATGCCAAGAGGGGCGTGGTTTACGCCAGGATGGCCCGCGAGATCATAGTGGCCGCACGAATGGGCGGGGGCGACCCTGCAAGCAACTTTCGCCTGCGTCAAGCAATTGACCGCGCTAAAACAGAAGGTGTACCAAACGACAACATAGCCAGAGCCATCGAGAAAGGAGCTGGTTCAGGCGGCTCTGATAATCTTGAAGAACTTACATATGAAGGATACGGTCCTGGTGGCATCGCGATAATGGTGCTCTGTGCAACTGACAACAGAAACAGGACAGCAGGCGATTTGCGTTCATATTTTGCCAAGCAAGGCGGCAACATGGGAGAGACCGGCTGTGTCGGCTGGATGTTCAAAGAACGTGCCGAAATAGTGATTGAGCGCAGTGCCAAGCTGAACGAGGAAGATCTCATTCTTGCTGCCCTGGACTCTGGTGCCGATGACATTGACACATCAGATGAAGAGACGGTCACTGTCATCTGTGGCGCTCAAAATCTGGAAGCACTACAGACTCAACTTGGCAAAGCAGGTTTCAAAATTGCCTCAGCAGAAGTGACAATGGCACCAAGTACTACCATTGCAGTAACCGAACCTGACCAGGCCAAGCAGTTGTTGCGCCTGCTCGATTCGCTCGAGAATCATGATGACGTGCAACACGTTTATGCCAACTTCGATATGGATACAAAACTACTGCAGTCATTGATGTCTTAAGGATTGAGCTGAGAGCCTGAGGACAGTTACTTCATGCCTTGCTTTTGATCTATATGCCAGAGGACAAGTTTGGCGTAAAAATCTACAAGTCGGAGAAACCTGCAACAAAAAGTTACCGGGTCAGGTGACAGGCAAGCCTTGAGTTGTCAGTAGATGCAGTGCTGTCCCAGAGCTCCTGTAGCGTAAAAATCCAGCGCCTTATTACTCCTGTGTTCCCGCATTTAGGAACCAATCAATGAAATTGATACACATCGTTACCAGCCATTGTTGGCAAGCCGCTTCCACTCCTTTGTTAATTTGCGCTAATGTGCAAGAATAAGGGAAACACACGCTGTATATCGATCGCATAGTTGCAGGCTGATTACTACAGTTTTGTCAACCCCTTCAACTTCAATTTACTCTCAGAAATCCCGAGTCGAGCAGCAGCGCCTCCAATTTCCAGTTGTCAGGGGCGCTTTGACGTGCCACAGACCGTTTGGTAACTTGACGCTCGCTTCCGTGGTCGTCCCTACGCTTTGGACGAACTTCCAATGAAGGAATTGAAATTCCTGAGGTTCTTAGCTGTTGGTGCCAGTTGTAGACACCTAAATCGGCAAGCAACCAAAAAACTAGAATAGGAGCATTAGTGAAGCGATTTCCCACTAAATTTGCCTTGAGTATCGCCATGTTGCTGGCGCCGGCACTTTATGCTGGACAACAGCAGGCACAGGCTGCATCCATTCAAGGTTGCAGTCCTGAGGTCGAAGCCACAGTATGGCAAGATGACTCAACTGAGTTTGCTTCAGTGTCATTAAATGGCAAGGAACTGTTGACCTTTAAAGGCGAGTCCGGCTACGCTTCCGGCAAGGCAGAAGAGTTGGCAGCACGACTGCAAGAGCTCTTAGATGACCGCAAATTTGATGCAAGTGAAATTGTCCCCGCCCGTTCTGGATCACTTGCTACCATTCAGCAAGATGGCAACACTGTTTTGTCATTCGAGTCTGACTCGCCAGACGATCAGACAGCAGCCGAGACCAGCTGGAAGCTAGTCAACAGCATTCGTTTAGTATTTGGCGCTCCGACTCTCCCTTCCTCCTACTTGAAATTGGTCGACCAAGCCGAGCAAAAAACTGCTGGAAACAGCACATTTAGCGGACAAGCGTCCTGGTATGGCGGCAGGTTCCACGGTCGTAAGACATCTGACGGACACAGATATGATCAAGAGAAAATGACAGCAGCTCACCGCAGCCTGCCGTTTGGCACAAAACTCTTAGTCATGAACCGCAAGACCGGCAGCACTTGCATAGTTGAAGTAAATGATCGCGGACCATTTGTTGCCGATCGTGTTATTGATCTCTCGCGGGCAGCAGCTCGCCAGTTAAACATGATCTCAACTGGAGTTGCTCTCGTCGACTGTCTGGTTCTCAATAGACAGTAACAACCAGCTCGCACTGTCGCTACGACCAGCACTGCCGACGGGTCAGCATTTATCCAGCCACCGTGCTTGTGAAAGGCATTTTTGGATCGAAAAGATGTTGCAACTGCCTGGCATGAAGTTGATCATGGATCTATGGTGTACTTGCAAGCACTTGACATTCGACCTGGTAGAATGCCTTTATGCATAAGAGATCTTGTCATCCAGTCATGAGATTTTCATTGCCGCACCAAACTGCTGAGCACAATTAAGAGCATGCCAGATCCAGTCCGAGTAAGAATAGCGCCAAGTCCCACCGGCAATCTCCATCTGGGAACAGCCCGCACGGCACTTTACAACTATCTCTATGCACGCCACCACCAAGGAACTTTTGTTTTCCGCCTTGAAGACACTGACGAGGAGCGCTCAAATGAAGCTTATACTCAGGACATTATTCAAGGACTGCGCTGGCTCGGACTTACCTGGGACGAAGGACCTGACATAGGCGGACCGTTCGCTCCTTATCGACAGACTGAAAAGGTCGACCATTACAACAACATAGCCAACCACCTAATTGCACAAGGACGAGCCTATCACTGTTATTGCACACCTGCAGAACTTGACGAGATGCGCGAAGAGCAGAAGGCGGCAGGCGGACTGAGTCGTTACGACAATCGTTGCCGCCACATTGCGCCAGAGAAGCGGCATGCTTTTGAGGCTGCCGGCAGGATTCCTTCCATTCGCTTCCGCATTGACGAACCGCGAGTCATAAGCTGGCATGATGCGATTAAAGGAGAGATCAACATAGACAGCTCTGATCTTGGCGGCGACATGGTCATAGTCAAATCAAACGGTGTTGCTATTTACAACTTTGCCGTAGTTATAGATGACACCGATATGAAAATGACACATGTAATCCGCGGTGAGGATCATATTCACAACACAGCGAAACAGCTGCTCATCTACGATGCTCTCTCCCAACAACCGCCTTTCTTCGCTCATGCGGCACTCATATTTGATATCGACCGGAGAAAGCTCTCCAAACGTCATCATGGCGAAGCGGTGCATGTGGATCGCTACCGGCAGGATGGCTACATGCCTGAAGCTATGGTCAATTACTTAGCTCAGATGAGCTGGACTCCGTCCGACGGGCGAGAGATTTTTACTCTAGAAGAAGGCTGCAAACTTTTTGACCTGGCTCGTGTGAGCAAGTCTCCAGCTGTTTTTGACGTTCAACGATTACTCTGGTTTAACGGCCATTACATTCGTAGTTTGCCTTTGCCTTTAATTACTGATCGAGCAAAACCTTTTTTGGAAGCATTCGACTTGAGCAGCTACTCAAGAGCAGAGCTTGAAAGCATTGTTGCCTGCGTTCGTGACAGTCTGTCAACGCTTTCCGAAATAGCTCCGGCTACAAAATTCTTCTTTGACACAGCTGTCGATATACCAGCTGAGTTGAAAGAAACTCTTATTGCCAAAGAGTCCTCGCAAAAGGTTCTAAGCGTTCTTCACGAGAAGATAAGCCAACTGCCGTTTGGTAATTCAGCTGGCTGCAAAGCTGTTGTTGACGCTATCGGCAAAGATTTAGGTGTCAAAGGCAAGGAGCTCTACTGGCCGGTGCGGGCAGCCTTGTCAGGATCAACATCCGGTCCGGATTTAGGGACAATACTATCGATTTTAGGCGCGGCAAGAGTCAAGTCCAGAATCGAAGCAACCTTAATCTGCCATACCAAATAATAAAGAGAGTCTCACCAGAACCGGTTACCAATGTCACCATTACAAGTTTTCAACACTCTTTCAGGCAAGAAAGAAGATTTTACCCCATTAACAGCAGGCACCGTGCTTATGTATGCCTGCGGACCAACTGTGTACGACCTCTGCCACCTCGGTCACGCACGCATGGCCATTGTTTATGACGTCATCCAGCGCTATCTGCGTTATTCAGGCTACAAAGTCACTTTTGTACGCAATATTACAGATATTGACGACAAGATAATCAACCGTGCTGCCGAAATTGGGTTGCGTCCCGAGCAGCTTGCCCGCGAAAACACTTACAACTTCTGGCGCGATATGCATGCTCTCAACATAACTTCGCCGGACATTGAGCCTCGTGCCACCGAGTTCATTCAAGCAATGATTGCATTTGCCACCGGGCTCATAGATTCAGGTCACGCTTATGTATCTGGCGGCGACGTTTATTTTGAAGTGGCAACCTTCAAACAGTACGGCAAGCTCAAGAAGCAAGACCTTCAAGAGCTAGTGTCAGGAGCCAGAGAGCAAGTGCGCTCCCAAAGTGCGCTCAAAGAATTAAAACGCAGCCCACTCGATTTTGCCCTCTGGAAAAGTGCCGGCTCTGGCGAGATCGGTTGGGAAAGCCCCTGGGGACATGGGCGTCCTGGTTGGCACCTCGAATGCTCCACTATGATCAAAAATGTTCTTGGAGAAACAATCGACATTCACGGCGGTGGGGAAGATCTTGTATTTCCACACCACGAAAATGAGATTGCCCTCTCAGAATCGCTGCACGGACATCCGCTGGCCCGCTACTGGCTGCACAACAGTTTTGTGCAGATTGACGCTGAAAAAATGTCAAAATCTCTCGGCAATTTCAAGACAATCCAGGATCTCCTCAAGACTTATTCTGCAGACACAATAAGGCTCCTTCTCCTGCAAACTCATTATCGCGGTCCAATTGACTTTACAGGTGAAAGCCTGACAGCAGCCGGGCACGGGTTGCAACGCTTGATAAGAGCCACACAAGCTGTAAGCTCTGAAGAAGCCGCAGAGCTAATAGCCGCTGCAACTCCAGAGACGTCCGAACTGGATTTCCAGATAATGCAAAAGTTTCGCGGAGAATTCACCGCGGCGATGGATTCTGATTTCAATACTGCCTCAGCAGTGGCGGTTCTTTTCAATATTGCTGACCAGATATTTTTGGAGACAAAGGCGCAAACCCGCCTCAGCTACATATCTGCTCTCACTTCAATTGCACAAACATTAGGATTAACACTGGAAGACACCAGTCATAAAGTCGGTAATGATACTGCCTCCGGTATCATAGAGCTCCTCCTGGAGATTCGCGCATCAGCCAGAGCCAAGAAAGACTTTGCCACATCAGACCTGATTCGAGACCGCCTTGTACAGCTGGGTGTTAAACTGATGGACACCGCCGGCGGTGGTACCGAGTGGGAAAAGTCATAAAAGACTCACTACCTTTTCTATACAGTAGTTGCCAAGAATTCTGCTAATTGTTTGTGTTGTCATGGTCTTTTGGCACCACTGAAAGAGCTCGCTAATACTGGCTTTGCAGCAGGACGCCGAACTTTTCGTTTAGCATTTCTTAAGGACACACTGCAGTTGCAGCGTAAAGTCCACATGGACAGTTATAGCAACGCACCACTATAGTTTCTATCCGCGGACACAATCTTGTAATCAGCTTCCGTCTTGAGAGATTGAACTAATGGGAATACTTTGGGATCTTACTTTCTTTGGCACTATCACATTGTGCATTCTGGCAGTCGTTATTTTCCGCTGCTGGAAAACAATCAGGTATCTTCCTCTGGGCGGCACCGTAGGTCCGACCTACTGGGGGCGTTATGAAAACAGCACAGAGCATGAAGGTATGGCGTTAAGAGTGGTCACACTGCCCAAGCTTACTTTTAAGGAGTGGGTAGCGGCAGCCACCAGCATGTTTACGCAGGTGCAAGCAAAACGAGGAGCCTCTATCGATGCTCCCAAGAATATTCGTTTCGCATATCGCAGACCAATGGCGTCATAGCGCAGGCATTGTTTTCGTCGAGACAGTTCAACGTTTTGCAATAGTGCCCGAGTATACGACACAGACACTCAGCATCACAGGCAGTATCATCAGAAGATGGCGGACTCCACTATCTCACTGCTGAAGCCATGGTGGTAACTTTGAACGACGCACCCACTGAAAACAGGCAGCGTTCTGCAAAAAAGCAGCTAGAGCTTGCACAGGTTTAAGCAGCGCTGGTCTACTTGTTTGAGTATTGGCAACTACCAATTTGCCGCCGGCTACAGTGTTTGCTACTACCGGCTCCGCCACCGCCTGGCGTAGTAATCGACTGCGGACAGGACGCTGTTGGATAGCGGCCGGCACCGCAACGCTACCGCCTGCCCTTGCCAATCGTCTTGCCTTTCTGGCAGCCCCCCTGTCCTTCTTCCGCGGTTTACCTGAAGCGGTGACGCCGCTGTACTCATATGCACTGCCCATGCCAGCAGAGACCCACTCCGGCAGTGCGGTTGCAGCAGGATCGTTTACCGGCTGCAGCGCACCGACTATCTCCGGCTCAACATCAAGCGCCGGCACTGCCGATACCGGTAGGCTCAGGAGCCAGCGCACCCAAGACCCCAGCCGGCGCACTAAAGCTGAGGGATGATTTTCCAGCAGGAAAAATGCCGGCGAATAAAGCGGTTCAAGCAAATCCTGCTGGCGGAACAACAAGCACTCATCGCCGCCGGCCAGACGCCACCACAAATCAGAATCGACACTGGTACACACCAGGCACGTGTAAATTAGCCAGGCGGAGAAATTATCGAGATAAGGACCGAAGTTGGCTTTGGTCCGACCCGGATGCTGGTAGCTTCTGTGTCCAATCTCATTGCTGTCTCTGCCGGACAGAGGTGGAACAAACATCCCGTCATAGTCAACTAGTTTAAATTCGAGATTGTTCACCAGAATGTTGCCATGCTGCAAGTCACCATGAGCGATACCAGCGTCACGAAGGCATAACATCATTCTCTTCCAGTTGTCTGCAAGTTGAGTTAGATTGGACGGCGCATGCAGGTTTGCTTCTATACACCTGTCCAGATGTTGCCCTTCGGCCCAATCCATTTTTAGGATTGGATACCACTGCCGATGCAGCCTGATGCCTTGCTGGAGATAATCGAACGCAACTGTATACGGCAGCCCGGACAAACTCAAAGCTTCACTTATCCTGGCATAGCGCTCCTACTGATCGGCAAAGTTGTAAAGAAAACAAACAAACAGCCCAATCGTTCCTGCCGGAAGAGATCCGGTAGACGCTGGCAAATGCTCCAGTTATAGGCCGTGGCAACCCATGGACAGTCAGCTCGGCAACGCCTGCCTGCAACTGCGGATCAGCAAAACTTGATGCCACATTTTGCACCGCCTCGTTATACTCCTGGGGAGAAGGCCAGGAGAGGACCTTCATGTGAATATCTTGTTTAGCCTCTCTTCTTAGCAAGCAGGAGTCCCCATATTCATCAGGTAGTTCACCGGTTTCATCATCAATCTGGTACAGTTATCCACGTTTACATCATCAGTACCAGGAGTGACCGTGCCCTATCAAGCAGAGATTAGCCGTTCCAACCCATCCTGCATTGTCATCTTAATTGATCAGTCAGGATCAATGGAAGATCCTTTCGGTGCCGACCCATCAGGCAAGAAGAAAGCAGACGGAGTTGCTGATGCCGTCAACCGGCTGCTTCAGAATCTGGTAATCAAATGTGCCAAGTCAGAAGGCATTAGAGATTACTACAACGTTTCTGTGCTTGGATATGGTGAACACGGCGTCGCCTCTGCATTTGCCGGGCGCCTCAAGGGCAAACAGCTCGTACCAATCAGCGAAGTGGGCAACCATCCAGATCGCATTGAAGAGCGTTTCAAGAAAGTAGATGATGAGGCAGGTGGTGTGATCAGCCAGATAATCAAATTCCCAGTTTGGATCGATCCGGTTGCTAAAGGCGGCACACCAATGTGCGCGGCGCTGCACCAGGCAGGATCAGTTGTATCCGCATGGTTAGCTGCACACACTAACTGTTTTCCACCCATAGTCATGAATATCACTGACGGCGAAGCAACTGATGGTAATGTGCTGCAACCAGCGCAAGAACTTAAGGCTCTTGCAAGTACTGACGGACATGTTCTCCTCTTCAATCTGCACATCTCCTCCTCTCACCACAGTCCAATTGAATTTCCTGATGCACCGAATGAACTGCCTGACAGTTACGCCAAACTTCTATTCAACGCCTCCAGCCATCTTCCTGACTATATGTGGATGATGGTTCAGCAGGAAGGGCTCATAGTTTCAGAAAATCCTAAAGGCTTCGTCTTTAATGCCGATCTTGTATCTGTCATCCGATTTCTCGACATAGGCACCCGGCCCAGCAACCTGAGGTAAACAGTAGCATCCGATGCACGTCACATGCCGGACATTCTGGCTGCCCAAAGGCGGCAACACAGCCGATGAGTATGAGGATGCCTTTGCAACACACATCGACGCCACAGTCGACCTTTTCCGCTGTGCTGTTTCCGACGGCGCTACTGAGACATCTTTTGCAGCTCTCTGGGCTGCCCTGCTTGCCGAAAGTTACGTAAAAGCTGACTTTACTCTTGCCACCAGTCAGGAGATCTGGCATAAGCACGTATCCGCTCTTGATCTCAATTGGTACGCTGAAGAAAAAGCCAGGTTGGGAGCGTTTGCTGCCATAGTCGGTCTCACAATTAAAAGCGCTCCTTCCGCAGCACAACAGAATGGTAACTGGGAGTGCCTTGCGGTAGGAGATTGTTGTCTATTTCACATTCGCAATAAACAGCTTATGCACGCCATACCACTTGACGACTGGCGGAAATTTGACAGCTCCCCGTTCCTTCTCTCAACTGCTCCGGAGCGCAATAAAAACGTTGCGGACAACACTGTAACTTCCACCGGCACCTGGGAAGCAGGGGATTTTTTCTATCTAATGAGTGATGCAGCAGCCAGCTGGTTCTTAAGACGGCAGGCAGAACGTCGAGACGCCATCAAACTCTTGAGTGCTATTAATAGCCAGGAGATGTTCTCCGCTCTGGTATCAAGGCAAAGGGCAGCGCTAGACGGTCAGGGCCGTCCTTTCCTTCGCAATGATGACATTACAGTCATGTCTGTTCGACCTTTTGCAGACAGTTCACATAGCAAGTCAAAAAGAGATCGCCCGGCCTCTGGAAATCTGTATTAACAATGACAGCACAATGGACTACCGACGATTTAGTAGCATTTGTTCAGAGAGAATTTAACAGCCTGTCCGATCCGATCAAAGCCGGTCCCATGGCTGCGTATATGAAAACAGAGATGCCATTTTATGGCATACAAAAGCCGGAGAGGCTCCCTGTTTATCGCCAGATGAAAGCGTTGTTTCCACCTAACAACCCCAGGCAATACTGCGCCGGCGTGCTTGCTCTCTGGAAGTTGCCGCACAGGGAGGAGAAGTATGCTGCCCTCGAATATGCCAAACAGCACAGGCAGTTCATCACCTTCAAATCGTTTCCATTATATGAAACGCTCATACGTGAAGGTCTCTGGTGGGATCTTGTAGACGATATTGCAACCTGTTTAGTCAACACAGCCTACCTCTTAGACCGTCATCATATAAGGCCCGTCATAGATGCATGGATAGATGATCCTTGTCTCTGGATAAGACGTACAGCTATTCTTGCTCATCATCGCCACAAGAAAGAGACTGATTGGAAACAACTTTTTGAACATGTTTTGAGACGATCACAAGAAAAAGAGTTCTTTATTCGCAAGGCTATAGGATGGGCACTACGCGACTACAGTTACAGCGAGCCGCTGCGCGTTATGAGCTTCATTACCAAGCATAAAGAACGCCTCTCCAGCCTCAGTTATCGCCTAGCCTGCAGAGCGCTCATCCGTAACGATTATATGAACTGAACGCCCTAATTTCTTATAACAGTCCCGAAATAAGCCATTCTGCCCTTATCCTATTGTAAGGGACTTTAGCTTTTTGTGAGACTCATGCACTACTCAGCCAGGCTGACTCAAAGGATCTTGACAGCCAGACTAAATCTTTTTGCCTCTCTCAAGATACTGTGGCTGCCTGCTGCTGCTTCATCGCTTGCTTGCTCAATATTAATAGCGAGCACCATCTCACTAGAAGCTCAAGCTGCTCAACAGCCGAGCAACCTGGCTCAACCACAGCGCCGGAGCGCTCTCAACCCATTGTTGCCAAGAGCCCTGGTGTCGCAATCAGCAGAAGCCCAACCGGATGCACCAGAGCCGCCTGCAGCAGCTCCGGCACCAACTGGCAAAAAAGATGTCGCGACTAGTTCACCACCGATTGCTGCGGCAACACCACCGCCACAGCGCAAGTGGGTTGTTGACGGTGTGTCCACAGCAACTCCGAGCGCTCCTTCAGCCCTGTTAAAATCAACCATCACAGCCCAGGAGCAGACATCGTTAACAATTACAGAGGCGCTTGATGAGGCTCTCTTAAAGAGTCCACGCGCTGCGGCTATCCGTGCCACTCTCGGTATAGCTCGATCCGGTTATGCTGCCGCTACAGTGCAGCGCAACCCGAATTTCTTCTTCGATCGTGGACTTGTGGCAGAAGCTGAACGCCGGATTGGACCAACACTTACATGGACACCACCATGGCAGATAGCATTCGATCTATTAGTTGCCAAGCGACAAGTAGATCAAGCCAAACTGGAGATTCTCCGCGACCTCTGGATGCTGCGAGCTGACGTCCGCAGGGCCTATACCGAAGTAGTCATTGCCCAGGAGACAGCGCAGGCCGTTACTGCCTTACTTGACCTGGCCGACAAAACTGAGTATGTGGCAACAAGACGTTTTGAAAGCGGAGCAGTCCCTGAGTTTGACGTTTTGAAAGCCCGTCTGTCCAAAGAGCAGGCTCTGCTTGATCTGCACCAGGCTCAACGTAGAGTCATAAAGTCCAAACAGCATCTCAACTTAATTCTGGGCCGGCTGCCCAAGCAGCCAGTTGACGTTGCACCGCTAGCTACACTGGACAAGCTTGGACCTCACGACTACAGACGCAACTATTTCTTGCCTGAGATAGCAGAAGAAGTGCCAGATCTTGAACTTTTCCTGCAAGAGGCAAGAAAGCATCGCTGGGATATTAAGGTTATAGAGCAGCAGATAAGAGTTAACAAAGCCAGCTTGCAAAACTCCTGGTCAAACGTAATGCCGATTCCACAGCTCATTCTTGGACAGTCTGTCAGCGGCAACCAACCGTCCGGACCGAGCCTGGCAGCAACATTTTTCACTATCAACGCCGAAGTGCCTTTAACCAATTGGCAACAGGGCGACATCACCAAATTTGCCGCCATCGGCAAACAGCTCAAATGGCAGATTGGTGCAGTGCGAAATCAGGTTGATACAGATGTGTCTGCAGCCTATCAAGATCTGCTCACATATCGAGAAAGAATAAAACTTTATCAAGAACATGTACTTGCCGATTCATTAGAGACAGCACGTCTGTCCAGACGAAGTTATGAGGTCGGACACAGCGACATCACAGGAGTCATTCAGTCTCAACAGGCAAACTTTCAGATTCAACTTCAGTATATTTCCGACATTCAAGCATACCAGCAGGCTTTCATTGACCTGGAACAGGCAGTGGGCCGGCCATTGCAATAGGAGAAGACATGCCAAGAAAGTTATGTCCATCTATCCTTGTGAAGCGACGATTCATTAATGCACTTCTTAGCATGTCGTTTGCCACAACAGTGTTTGCACCACTTGCCGATGCAGCACCGTTGCGCTATTCCATAGCCGATAGTTATAATCCGCAATCTCTCTCAGTTCATCTGCCTATTGCCAAGATTGGCAAACTTGCTTTACCTGGAGCCACTCTCAATATCGACGACAATACAATCGACGTTGAAGCTGTGCCGGAGGCTCTCTTTGACCCGAGGACAGTATTGTCCGGAGTTGTAATTACAGCTGCCACGCAGCCAGCGCAGCAACCCAACAAAGTAGTAGGGCTTGCCTATTTCTTCTCCGGATCGTGGATGCCGTATCTAAGTCAGCAACCAGTTTTTGAGCTGGTAGAAACTACCGACGGCAAGATGATTTCAGGGCTCATCCTGGAAGGCGACAATAAATCACTTGTTATACACAAGACAGATGGCAACAATGAAAGTATTGAATTTACTCGCATAACCAACATCAGTTCACCGAGAGCGTTTACTTTCCAGATTCAACTGCTGGCACAGCCGCAGCAAGCTGCTCGCTTTATTGAAGGCGAGGCTCTGGGCGCCCGCTTCCAACCTGCATCTGCCGGCGGCAACTTAGCTACCCTACCTCGCCCGCTCTTCAAACCGTTAGGAGATGAGCACGGGCTTAAAGCAGCTCCTTTTGGCGCACTCATTTTGTGCAACTTCATATCTCTTGTCGCCCCTGCCATTGCTGCACCGCTTGTCCTTGCACGATCAAATAACGGTGCCAAGGAAAAAGTCATTAAGGCCAATCTGGGCCATTAAAAGCCTTGAATCTGTGGGCAGACTGCAACCGTCCCTCTATTTCTAAACCAATTAATAATTGCCTGACGACACAAGTTTCACACTCAAGAATTAAGGTGATTTGTAAAGCACACCACCTTATCACTTATCTTCTCAATCATATAAATTACATCACGATTGAATTGCACAAAAGCAGGGTACTACATAACCGTCTACCCAGTCATGCGATGTCAGGAAGCAAAAAAATGATCAACTGTTGCTTCACAAGGTTCGCCCTCCTGTGTTTTACCACTACTATGATCAGCTTTGTCTTCCCAGCCAATATGGCTGTAGCCGTGCCCAGTTTCAATGATGCCGTCGCACAATACAAGTCCGGTCGATACAGCCAGGCTAGAGACTCATTTCAACTTTACACACTCTCATATCCCACCAACGCTCTGTGCCACTACTATCTGGCTTTGTCCTTGCAATCGCTCGGACAGTTCGGACAGGCTCAAAGCGAGTATGCACAGGCCATGCAGTATGGCGATGCGTCTCTCAAATCGATGGCTGCCACCGGATTGCAGCAAACAAGGCGCCTCGGCAGCAGATCATCACCATCCTGGTCAGCCAACACACAGCCTGCGCAACCCACAGGCACTGTTCAATCTTCCAGGGGACACGTAAGGAGAATTATCGACTTTTACACTACATGGTGTCACTACTGCAAGGCGTTTGAGCCGACATGGGAAGCTACAAAATCACGCTATCGCGACATCGACTTCCAGCGTCTCGATGCTGAAGATCCAAGTAACAAATCTCTTGTCAGCGAGTATCACATCCATGCTTATCCAACTCTGGTCTATTTAGACAGTAGCGGCCATGTTCTTCACAATGCTTCAGGCGCCCCGGAAGGAGAAGGTTTTGCTCAACAGATAGACTCACTAAACAAAAGCCCTTGATCCTCAGAGCAGCTCTGCACGGTCTCCTCCCGGATGGATACAGGGCAGAAACAAGACATTGACACACGGAGAGAGACAGTGTTTGACCGGCAGTCACGGAACAGGAATTCGTCCGTAAGACACCATTTAGTAGCCATTTGCACTGTTGTACTCGTCGTGTCAGTGGCAACCGGTCTCGGCGTGTTGCTGCAAGGCATTCTTTCCTCTCACCGTATATGCGGCGTTATCTACCTGGCTGCAGTTGCTTTCGTCTCCTTCAGGTTAGGACTGGTCTATGCAATTGCTGCCTGTTTAGTGAGCCTGTTTGCATACGACTATTTCATAATACCTCCTGTAAGAAAGTTGTTCGGCGAGCCCGAAACAGTGGTGCTTTTTGCTGCTGTATTCGGGGTTGCCATCTTCAGCAGTTGGGCTGCACAAAGAATCCACAAGCTGGAGATCGAGCGCTTGGAGGCTGCGCTTGCCGCATCAAAACGGTTTTTAGCAACAGTCAGCCATGAAGTGCGCACGCCCATGGTCGGTGTGATTGGACTAATCGAGCTGCTGAGTCTGAAAGACCTCGCTCCAGAGGCTAACGAAATGGTGCGCACTGCTCTCTTTTCTTCGCAGCGCTTACTGCAGATATTGAACAGTTTGCTGGAGGCATCACAGCTGGATCAATCCAAGATTCAGCTGGAATATAGAGCTTTTTCACTTCGTGCCACTCTTGGAGACATAGGTTCATTGATCTCGCACGGTGCACGCCAAAAGGGGCTCCGCATACTGATATCATGCGATGACAAGATACCAGAATACATTTGCGGAGACGAACTGCGAGTGCGACAGATTTTGCTGAATCTTGCTTTTAATGCGGTTAAGTTTACAGAACACGGCGAGATTCACATTGACACTAAAGTTTTAGAACAGACCAATGGCACATATGTAATTCGCTTTGCCGTCACAGATACTGGAATTGGCATAGCACCAGAACATCAAACTCAGTTGTTTCAACCATTCTTTCAAGTGACTGATTCAACAACACGCGTGTTAGGTGGTGCCGGACTTGGTTTAGCTATAAGCAAACAGTTGGTAGACCTGATGGGTGGACAAATTGGCTGTGTCAGCAAAGTCGGCAATGGATCCACGTTCTGGTTGGAGATACCATTTTTGATGGAGACATGCACCACATGAAGCGCTGTCTCATCTTATTGGTCGAAGACGATCCAGTTGCCCGCTTTGTAGTTCAGAAGCAGCTTGCACAACTAGGTTATGCTTGTGAAACTGTTGCCTCCGGGGAGAAAGCGTTGGAGCGGTATAGCAACGATCTAGCACTGATCTTCATGGATGTAGGATTACCTGGTATTGACGGCATTATGACCACCAAGATTATCCGTCAAAGAGAACAGCAAGAATCTCTCGAGCGGGTCCCTGTAATTGCACTGACCGCGCATTCCAACAGAAATGAATGTCTGAATTCAGGCATGGACGAACACCTGCAAAAGCCGGCTACTCTGGTGACCAGCGACAATATGAATTGCCGCTTGGCGACACTCAGCACGGTACCCCAACAATTCCCCGGGGGCTGATCACCGGAGCGGTCTAACCAAAAGTTGATACAAGATATCGCCATTAGCGTTGCCCTGGAGCGCGAAGCG
>CAILLX010000055.1 GCA_903835185.1 uncultured bacterium
CTGGCGTTCATGGCGCTGGCTCGCTTGAAGTGTGTAGAATCGCTCCGTTACTCAGCTCCAGGAGAATGGGGAAAGGTACTGGGGTTGGACCGGGTGCCGGAAGTGCGAACCTTGCGCAAGAAAATCGCTCACCTGGCGCAAGGTGACAAGCCGACTCAGTGGAGTGCTGAGCTTTGCCGGCAGTGGATGCAGGCTGCTCCTGAGAATGCAGGTGCCTTGTATGTGGACGGACATGTTCGTGTATACCACGGCAAGCTGGCACATCTGCCAAGGCATTATGTGGCGCGTCAGAAGCTTTGCCTGCGGGCGAACGTGGATTACTGGGTCAGTTCCATGGATGGGCAGCCCTTCTTCTGTGTCCCAAAGGACATCTCTTCAGGACTGATCGATGTGCTGGAGCAGGAGATTGTCCCACGATTGATTGACGAGGTTCCCAACCAGCCAGATGCTGAGACACTGCAAGCGGACCCGCTTTTGCATCGCTTCACTGTCATCTTTGATCGCGAAGGATACAGTCCCGACCTTTTCCTGAGGCTGAAAGACAAGCGCGTTGCCTGTCTTACTTACCACAAATTCCCAAAGGACGACTGGAGTGTTGAGGAGTTCCAGACCCACCCAGTCACACTAGGCTCAGGTCAGATTGTCGACATGAGATTGGCTGAGCGGGGCATTCGGCTGAATAACGAATTATGGGTCCGAGAGGTTCGGAAACTGACAGACACCGGGCACCAAACTTCAATACTTTCGACGGATTACAAGACCGCAAACACGCGGCTGGCTCCGAGAATGTTTGCCAGATGGTCGCAGGAAAACTTCTTCAAATACGGGCGAGAGAACTTCAGCTTGGATAGGTTGGTCGAGTATTGCGCCGAAGAGATTCCTGCGCCCGAAACGGTGAAAGTGGTAAATCCTAACTACCGTAGCCTGGACCAGGCGGTGCGCAAAACGCAAGGACAACTAAATCAAAAGCTGTCCGCACTTGGGGCTTTGACAATGCCACCGCTCACCGCGTCCAGCGAAAAAATAGAGGTGTTTCAAGAGAAGAAATCCGCGATCGAGGAGGAAGTCGCTGCGTTGCAGCACAGCATCGAGAAGCTCAAAGCCGACCGCAAGGCAGTCCCCCGGCACACTACGCTCGACAAATTGTCAGAGGCAGAACGCTTCACCCGGTGCCGCCCACAAGCCAAACGCCTGCTCGATACCATCAAGATGGTGGCTTACCGGACAGAGACCGCCATGGCAAACATCCTTAGGGAGAAGATGTCCCGTCATGATGATGCCCGCAAGCTGCTGCGTGCCATTTATACAGCCGAAGCGGACCTCATACCCAACACGGACGACAAGACTCTTACAGTCCGCCTACATCATCTCGCCAACCGTAGCTCTGATGAGGCTATCCGGCATCTCTGTACCGAACTCAACTCGACAGAAACCATCTTTCCAGACACGGACCTGCGCCTGGTATATGAGTTAGTGTCCTGACTCACTGTCTATCTATCAAACCTGTTCGCGATGTACCGCCAGTAATACCACTTTACAAATTCAGAAAATTCCCAGGAGATTGCATAGCAAATTCCCTGGGATCAGGATGTCTGAATGTAAAGCACTCCGCC
>CAILLX010000056.1 GCA_903835185.1 uncultured bacterium
GCAGCCAGTTTCTTGGGAGCAGTTACCGCTGGAGCAGTTTTGGAAGTTTGAGGCTGATAAAATGCCACCATCAAAAGTACAAAGGTAATTAAAAAAAGTGCGAATATAAGAAAAAGTGTTCTTTTAGACATAATTAAAATACGCTATTAGTTTTGGCTTCTTCGTTCCATGTTGCATAACCTCTCATGAAAGTATTGTAATCAACCTGATCTATGATTCCTCCGCTATTGTCAAAGTCGCTTGAAGAGCAGGAAGTTGTAGTGGGTTGTTTCCAGCAGCTTTTAAAGATACCATAATCAATAATGTCAACTTTGTTATCATTGTCTAGGTCTCCGAAAACAAGCGTCGTAGTTGGGACAGTAAATGTTCCGTTTGAACTTGAAATAGTGAAGACAGACTGGGCTATCATGTTGTCTTTGCGGAAAACAATGAAATATTTGTTTTGAGTTAAATTAGCAAGAATTACATTTGCCGAATATAGTCTTCCCGGGATTGAAGTTTTGTTGAATGTTACTGTTGCCGGAGCGCCTGCTACCTGATTATTGGTTGTGAGATTATAAAGAATGAGATTTACAGATAAAGTATCTGAAGTTAAAGATGTATCTCGGGCATTTAAAGCCGATACAAGAGTAATGTTAGTAGTTGACGTGGAGCCGCCACATGCGGGTATGCCGGAACTACTAATAGCGCATGGCTGTTCGGTTGAGCAGGTAGTTGCGGATGATTGACAGGTGCCATTGACACAGCTATAGGAGTTGACGTTGTTTCCCGAGCAGCTGCCTGATTTAGAGCCACTGCTGTCCGTACAAGTATTACCGCTTACTGAGCAGGTTGAGGTGACTGGCGGTGGGTTTGTTGACGCTTTACAGCAAACACCACTGGCACAAGTGCCTGAAACTTGAGTGTAGCCAGAAGAACACGATGCCATGCAACTTCCGGTGCATGTATATGTGGTTGCTGGTGGATTTGTTGACGCTTTACAGCAAACACCACTCGCACAAGTCCCTGAACCTGGAGTGTAGCCAGAAGAACATGAGCTCATGCAAACTTGTCCATTGGTATTGGTGCACGTATATGTGGCAGGGCTGTTAATGCATTGGGGAGTACCTCCGGTACTGTCAGTTGGGGATTGTGCTCCTCCGCATTGTCCCGATGATTCGCAAGTGTATGGTATGGCATCACAGGAGCTACCATTTGCAGCATAAATTATATAATTTGATCCTCCATTGCAATAATCGTAAAGACTCAAACCTGACGCAGTAGTGCATTTGCTTCCGATTTTTGTTGCCCGGCCTTTATCTGCAGGATTATAATTTTTATCGCAAGTAGACGTAGAGCCACTCGTACGACAATAACCAGAATTTCCTGCATTGTCTACGCATGCTGTTCCATCCCATTTAGGAGTGTGTGCGCATGAGCCCAGCCATTCTTCTAAAGTGCAATCATTATTGTCGCTTGGACAACTAGGAGTATATCCGATAAGGCAGATGCCTTTTTGACAAGTTCCTCCTGGACTCATATAGTCATGATTTTTATAACATGAATTTCCATCTGCCTTTTTATCGGAATAATCACATGCTCCCTGGGCGTTGCATTTTGGCCAGCTGCAGTCTTCAGGATCATTACAATTATTAATATTGCATGCGGGAATTGGAGCTAAGGTCGGAGCTGAATAAATAGAATGGCAAGCACCTTTACCGTCGCAAACGCCGTCTCCATTCCAACAAGAAGTGGCATATTCTTTGGGTTCTGATACGCACCCATCTTGCCCGCCTGTTGTACCCCTGCATCTTCCCCACATGCATTCATCTGATTTTGAAAAACAATCCAGATCAGGGTTGCCAGTCCATGCCAGACCTCCGCAGTTATAGCTAGCTGCGTGTTGTTTTATGGTTTGTTTTTGCTGGGATATAGCAACAGTCATAAAGACAGCTAAAATGAGGATAAGCATTGCTACAATTCCGGTTGTTCTTGACTGAGAGGGATTTGAAATAA
>CAILLX010000057.1 GCA_903835185.1 uncultured bacterium
CGTTTGAATTCCTGACCTATTTATTTATACGTTTTTGGGACATATGAGGTTCAACTGGATCAGTGTGTGAATAGAGAAATAGTTCCCAGTGTGAACACAGTTTGAAGCAATAACCTGACAGTACCAGCCTTGAACCTTGATAAATTGTCAGTGCGCCACCAGGTGTGATTGAACCAAGATCCTGTTTGGTTTCAAGACTCCCTGGTATTCAATTATTCTTGACTTCTCGCCAATGGCTTGATCAAAGGCTCAAAATTCAGCGTGAACGAGCGGGACTTTAACAAGTCCTATGCCCAAACCAAGCCCAGCCAGGATCTATGAGCGGACATAACCTTTGGAAACGCCGTTGCGAACTGAACAGCAAATATCCTCCTCTCGTTGAATTTTGGCATCCCCGCTCGGAATACAGCTACCCAAACCGTTCTGGTCCTTTCCAAAAGCAAAACCACTGGCATAAATGCATCTTCATTGAGTGTCATAGCGACATCATCCAAACGATGCTTTTCTGCCCTGCTGTCTCCATCTTGCTCTATCCACACTACTCTAGAACTGCTTACTGATGCGACATACGTCAATTCCCTGTCTTCAAGCCTTCTCAACAGTGGACCATTGGTGCCATAGCCTGCATCCAAGAGAACAAGACCAGGAGCACGTGATCGAGCAAGACATGCATCAACCAGCTTTAAGGCAAGATTAGGTTTCTCTGAAAACTCTAGGTCTTCTTTTTCTTGAGGTAAAGAACTGGCGCTGGACGATGAATCGGTGCCGAAGCAAGCGACAGAAACGGCTCCGCTGGATGCACAGCCGGAAGTAAGGAGGTTATTATGTTGCCGGTGTGGTTAACATCACCACTGAGTCTCGGGCGACACAACAGACAGCAGGGGAACATATGAGTACAGCGCCAGATAAGACAATGCGGTCAGCCGCACGTACGCGATTGTTGATTGGTGCAGCCTTCTTCTTAATTCTTGTCGTTTCTCATGAAGTTTGGAAGGGCTATGGACCAGAACTTAAAAGTTGGCTATTCCCTGAACCTTGGCAAGCTAATAACAATCAGGCCTTCCAGCTGCAACAAAGCCAGCCGGCGGAAGCAGAACGACTTTACCGAAAAGCATTAGCTGAGATTACTGCTAAACCTTCCCCTGGTACATCTGGTCGGGACATTACAGACAAACTTGATCTGGCCAATCTGGAGTACACCTTTGGGATATTCCTGATCTCTAGAGAAAAATTCAAAGAAGCCAAACACCTTATCGAAAACGCTCACCAGATTGATTTAACATACAATCCGTCAGCCGAAGCGAAGGCAAAACATACAGCTCATGTCTGCATGTCACTTGCCGACTGTGACCACCAGCAGTTTTTACACGAACACAAACAGTTACCTGATCTCCTCTGGGCAGAAAAGGCCGTGCAAAGCTGGCAGGCTCTGTGCGGTCCACAAAGCTCTAGCGTCGGCAATGCTTACATGAGACTTGGCAATCTCTACGACGACCGCGAAGATTATGCCAACGCCGAGCAATTCTATCGTAAGGGGATCGAACTTCTGACAGCCAACAAGCTTCAAGATCAGGTGCACGATTACCTGACTAACCTGGTGAAGTTAAACTGGGAGCAAGCACAGTACTACGATAGCCGCAAAGATTTCAAGAAGTCCCAGTACAGATACAGCAAAGCATTAGAGATTGCAACGACACACAAGTTCGGAGACTGGGTCTGTCAGATCATTTGTGATCAGACCTCCAGTTTCTTGAAGCAGAAGAAGTATGCTGAGGCAGTTCAAGAGTTGCCACTCCTTATTTCCCAACTGCCAAACGTCGCACCTGAATCGCAAAACAATTGGCTGGGAGGCTATTTCAGCGCCCTGAGTGACCAACTGAAGCCCACCTCTGATACATCTAGTTTCTCACCTCCAGTAAAAGATCTGCTGGCTACAAAAAACTACAAGGCTATGGATCAATTAGCTGATCGTTTAAGAGGGAGCCGCAAAGTACTGGCAGCTGGTAGTTCAGAGCTGGGGCAATTCTATGAACAGATGAAACCAGACAAAAAAGCTTCTGACGACAAATGGAACTTGTACCTGGCATCCTTGCGAGAATGGATTCATCAGAAGCCAGAATCTATTACTGCCAGAGTAGCTTTAGCTGACGCACTCGTATCCTATGCCTGGAAGGCTAGAGGAAGCGGCTTTGCCAACACAGTCTCTAAGGAAGGATGGAAGAAACTGGAAGAACGGCTAACTCAGTCCCAAAAAGTATTGGACTCAGCTAAGAGTTTAAAGGATAGTTGCCCTGGATGGTACTGGACTGAACAAACGGTTGCTCTGACGCATGGCTGGGATAGGGCAAAGTATGAGGAGCTATTTACAAAGGCAATCCAGTTGTGGCCAGCTTTCGACTGCTTTTATTATCAAAAGGTCAACTATCTACTTCCGAAATGGAATGGCGAACCAGGCGAATGGGTTGCTTTTGCCAAGACGGAATGCGACCGTCGAAGCGAAACCGAAGGCAAGAAGCTGTACGCCCGAATCATATTGCACGCAGCGATTACATCCGGAAATTCGCTTCATGACCCTGGTGTGCCGATTGACTGGGATAACGCAAAAGCAGGTTTTGAGCTACTGCTCAAGGAATATCCGGAATCCATTGATGTTCGGGAAGACTATGCAAAAATCGCTTACGCTCAAGGTCATCCAGACGTCGCCAGTCAGGTTCTT
The DNA here is from genome assembly GCA_903835185.1 of uncultured bacterium. Lineage (GTDB taxonomy): Bacteria > Cyanobacteriota > Vampirovibrionia > Obscuribacterales > Obscuribacteraceae > CAILLX01. The sequence goes on from CAILLX010000057.1 coordinate 2,717, forward strand.
CGCGATTGGCACTATCCTGCCGCCGGCTTCAACCGTTAGAGTTTGCCCCAGGGCAACAAGCCCGAGAGTAAGACCCACAATTGCTATCTGGCAACTACTGGTAGCGCACAGCCCTTCATTGCAGCCGTAAGATTAGCCATCTCTATCGCTGTCATTGCAGCATCGGCTCCTTTATTGCCAGCCTTGGTACCAGCCCGCTCAATAGCTTGTTCGAGAGTATCTGTAGTCAGCACACCAAAGATGGTCGGTACACCACTTTCCAGACCAATCTGAGCGATACCTTTGGCACACTCGGCCGCCACATAATCAAAGTGCGGAGTCGAGCCGCGAATAACCGCTCCCAAACAGATAACAGCCTGGTACCGCCCGCTGCCGACGGCCTGTTTGGCAACAAAGGGAATCTCATAAGCGCCCGGGCACCAGATAACTTCAATGGATCCCTCTTCAACTCCATGACGTTGCAGTACATCGAGACAGGCGCCAAGCAACTTCGATGTTATAAATTCATTAAAACGGCTCACAACAACGGCAACAGAAAGGCCGGATGCGATTAGTTGACCTTCAATAACCTTTGGCATGAAAACAGTTCTCCTTACATTCCTTATGTTTCAAACTTTCAAACACTCGTTGCCGTCTTATCCTGCCTGCATCCACACGCAGCCTTCCCATCCCCCGGCAAACTTTCAACCAGATCCTCACATGAGCCCACACCGCTCCGGCAGGATTCCGAGCCTGAGCTGGAGCAACATACTGCCGCCTGGGCTCTGACGCTGAACTCGCCAGTTTCCAAGCCGTCCAGCCAGTGACCCATTTTCTCTTTTTTGGTGAGCAGATAGCTTAAGTTGTGGCTGTTGCATGCAGGCGGCATGCTGACTCGATCTGTTACGCACAAGCCATAGCCTTCAAGTCCAACAATTTTACGTGGGTTGTTGGTAATTATCCGCACTGAAGACAATCCGAGATCATGCAAAATCTGCGCACCAACACCATAGTCTCTCAGATCTGCTTTGAACCCAAGAGATTCATTAGCCTCGACAGTATCTTGCCCTTCTTCTTGCAGAGCATAAGCCTTGAGTTTATTAATAAGACCTATCCCTCGCCCTTCCTGACGCAGATAAACGAGCACTCCGCAGCCTTCCTTAGCTATCATAGCCATGGCAGCTTCTAATTGCGGACCACAATCACAGCGTAGACTGGCAAAGACATCGCCAGTCAGACATTCACTGTGGACGCGGACAAGCACTCCTTGCTTGTTGCGAACATCCCCGGCAACAAGAGCTACGTGCCCACTGCCGTCAAGCAAGTTGCGATAACCATAGACCGTAAAGTCACCGAAAGCTGAAGGGAGCGAAGCAACCGCCTCGCGCACCACAAAACGCTCCCGGTGAAGCCGATAAGCAATCAGCTGAGCAATGGTGATGAACTTGAGCTGGTGGCGGTGGGCAAATGCAGCCAGATCAGGCACTCTTGCCATCGTGCCGTCGGCATTAATAATCTCGCAAATTACGCCGTCCGGCGAGAAGCCTGCCAGCCGTGCCAGATCAACAGCTGCTTCAGTATGCCCGGCTCGTTGTAGCACACCGCCAGACTTTGCCACAAGCGGCGCTACATGCCCGGGACGGCGAAGGTCTTGCGGCTTGCAGACAGGATCGACAGCTAGCTTGATAGTCTTGGCACGATCATAGGCGGAGATACCGGTAGTGACACCGTATTTAGTATCAGCATCAATAGTGACAGTAAAAGCTGTCGTCTGGGACTCACTATTGCGTTCTACCATCTGCGGCAGATTGAGCTGCCCAGCACGATCATCATTAATAGCCAGGCATACCCAACCGCGAGCTTCAGAAATCATGAAGTTAATCATCTCTGGCTTAATCAGCTCAGCAACACAAATCAGGTCACCCTCATTTTCTCGCCCTTCGTCGTCAGACACTACTACAAACCTGCCGTCCCGCAGCTCGTCGAGGGCTTCTTCAATGGAGGCGAAGAAAGGTTCATCCGTACTGTTGCTATTTTGGGTTTGCCAGTTTGTCTCTAACATTGCTATTACCAGATCTTCTCCATAATGAATTCACTTACTGTGGTGCTTGGCAGAGCACTCTCGTTTGCAGCTAAGCGTAGCCATGCTCAGCCAGGAAAGCCGCTGTCAGCGGTGCTTTATTAACGTTGTGGGACACTGCCGGCTCAAGCAACCGGAGCAGATATTTGCCAATTAAGTCGGACTCAATATTGACCTCATCGCCAACTTTGAGATCGCCCACTGTTGTAATGTTCATAGTGTGTGGGATAAGAGCCACAGTGAAAGAAAAACTGGGTGCATTTGGTACCTGCAACTGTTCCATTGAGGCAATAGTTAGTGAGACACCGTCTACAGCCACAGAACCTTTCTCGACAAAGAAACAAGACAGACAGGAAGCAACCGAAAAAGTCACAAGCCGCGCAAACCCTTCTGTTCTCACAGACACAACACGGGCTACCCCGTCAACATGTCCAGCAACCAGGTGTCCGTCCAGGCGCCCCGAAAGCTGCAACGCCCGTTCCAGATTAACCAGGCTAGCCGGCTTAAATGCTCCAAGGCGCGTGGCACGAAGAGTTTGCAAAGTACACTCAACTTCAAACCAGTCAGCACCGATAGAAACCACAGTGAGACAAGCGCCGCTCACAGCAACAGAAGCGCCCAGCTTGAGATTCTCCAGAACCAGCTTTGCTGCTATCCTGAATCGCCTGCCAGCATCAGATTCGCTGACAGAGACTACCTTGCCTACTTCCTCAACAAGTCCGGTAAACACAATCCCCCTTGCCGGGCTATGACCACGCAAGCCGGCAGATATTTAGGCTATTTTACAACCAGTCTCCTGGCAACCTTGCCATGTAAGATGTAAAGTAACCGAAATGTAAATATTCAGCCTTCTATTCGCTGTCTGGTGCTCCAGTAGGTTGGGCCGGCATTGGCTGGTTCGAAAGATCTTCAATAGACGCCACAACCGGAACCTGGACTTCAACCGGCTGAGCCCCACCCCCTGCAAAGTGTGAGTGAGCATTTATCTCAGGGTTTGCCTCTTTGTCATTTGTCTTTCTCTGCCCCATGATATACCTGATGTGAAACGTGTGCTGATCGGCTCCGGAAGCAGAATGCGTTGCCATGACCCCACCAACATCCAGGGGCTGAAGGTTGTTTTGAGTGGGCTCTCCAACAATAATCTGGTCGATCCTGACAGCTGCAACCATTTTCTCATCAGTCAGGCTTCGTATCATAGCCTTAAAGTTCTCCTGGCTATCCGGAAGCAATCCATTCTGCTTCATTGTCCTTACGAGCGGCGGGTCCAGCTCCCCGGCAGTCAAAAGCATTATCGTGTTCTTTTCAAAGTTCAAATAGCTCTTATCAAGCAGCTGTTGGGTCACATCACGAGCAAGCTGTTCAAAACTGCGTCTCAGCGTTCCAGATACTTTCTTTGATTGAGCTGGACGTGTTAGGAAGAGCACCGTATTGAAGAAAAAACTGACAATCAGAAGCAAATGAAGTCCATATTGCCTGATGAGTTGTTCTGGAGTGAGACTTCTTATGCGCCAGTACATTATTTAAGCCCTCCGTCGGCTTCGTCCCTTCCCATTATTGAAGCTCCACTTTTCCTAAGAACCATCTGTTCCCCATGCGATAAAACGTGAGCAGAGCACTGCAATCTACTCTTTCCAGCTTCTCGGGTGTCTGTCGCTCCTGTGAGTCAGACCGAACAGCCACGAGCGCCTGCCTCCCCTCTATCTTAACTATAGCGTCTGTAGCACTGCGGCGCACCACCTCTGCCCTAGTAATCCGGACAGTCGAGCGCCACTTATCGCTCCAACTCCAGCTGAAGATCTTCTGTCCAACTGTTTTAGCCTCGTCAACTATGCGCTGCTGCACAACCCATTGCAAACAAGCCCAGGTAACGACAAGCAACCCACAAAAGACAACAAACCATTTATTGGGAGAAAATATCTTGTCCATTTCTTATTCGTGTTGAACGCCAAGGTAATACACCGCCTGTCTGCAAGCATCCGTATGGTTGAGGTTGGGATTCTTGGCCTTGACCTCTCTTATCATCTCCAGGCGCCGGGGTATGTCCTTAATCGGCTCAGAGGTACAGATCCAATAATCCATCCCTGAAGGAACCAGCCTGATTGTCCCGTGTACAGCGCCTACTATGAGTAAAAGCTGGCTGTCGCGCCGCTTCTCTTCCTGAGTAGCAAAATTCTCTACCGCTGTCACCTCAGCATCTGTAAGTTTAAGTACCTCTTTCAACAACTTGAGATCGCTTGGGTCTTGACGCAGCATTATTTTCATATGTGCGTTTTTCACCACTGAGTCAGCCTGTTCTGACTGGCGGAAAAAGTCCTTTAACTGCTGCGTAATAGAAACAAGCATCATACCGTAGTGGCGAGCTCTTCTTGAAAGGTCATCAAGTAGTCTGGCACCTGCTTTAAAGCGCATCAGAGCTGCCGCTTCATCTATGATGGCAGCATATCTGACACCACGCGCCTTACATTCTGCTGCTTTCCTCCTGATAAATTCAGCCAGGATGAAAACAGACATGCGTTCCAGTCGTGGGTCGTTGACCTCTCTGGTGTCAAAGACCATGAACAGCTTCTCTGTATCGATGTTGGTATAACCATCGACCAGCCCTCCAAACGCACCAGCTCTGGTGAACAGCGACAAGCCACGGGCGAACATCTGCAAGCGGTCTCGCTGCAGCGGGTCTATCTCGTCAGCAGCAGCCTGAGCAGTTACACGTGCCAGGTCAGACATGATAGGCACAGTTCCGCGAAAATTTGCATCCATGTACGCAACGCGAATAAGCCCGTCTAAAAGAGACTTTTCTTCGACATTTAACTCATCACGCCCTTCCGGAGCAAGCATTATATCCAGCAACGACAAAATGCCGCTCACCTTATCTGGCGATGGATCGCCAGGTTTATCTTCTGGTCCCAGATCAAACGGATTGAGAATCTTGCCTGAGCTCGGTCCCAGGTCAATATAATCACACAGGTCCGGTCCAAGCAGTTCAGTAATAAACCGGTAAGCTCCAAATTTGTCTACAGTCTTATCGATAAGTGTAAACCGGACACCCAACGGCAAAAGCCGCAAGATAAGCATTGATACGCCAAACGATTTGCCAGCACCTGTGGTACCAACCACAAACATGTTGTTGGCTTCTTTCCCCTGTCCGCGGAAAAACGGATTAAGCAAAACAGGCTCGCGAGACGCAATTGCAAAGCCAAATGGCACACCATCAGGAGTACCGCATTGAGCTGTGAAAAACGGCCAGAATGTACCCACGACTGGAGACATCACCCGATGCACAAGAGCCAGTTTGTCCACTCCAACAGCAAGAGATGATTGCCAGGCATCAAGTTGCAGCATCTGCCCTCGGTCTAGAATTGCTCCTCTATTCTTAAATACGCGCCTGACCTCGTCCATATTCTGGGCCAGATTTTCAGGCGTGTCACCATAAGTGCGCACATAGCAGCTCACATCAAAAGCTTTATTAGAGCTACGCAAGAACTCTTGAATAGCATCAGCTGCTGAACGCGTGCTTTCCAACCCTTCCAGGTCGGGGGTAGCCATCTGTGTACTGGTTACCACACCAAACTTATAATCATTTTGCAGTTTCTTGCGCACCGCATCTTGATCGCAGACATGAACAAACATTGAAAATGTGTACTCAACCGAGATTGTGAGCAGATCGACCAGCCAGCCCATCCATGTTTCATGCGGCGGCTCAGCCAGGTATTGCGTACCGATAAACTTTCCGTCCAGCCAGAGATGCTCATCTTTGACTTTGAGTGCTGAACGGGACAGACAGGAAGCTTCAGAGATGTCTGGACGGGAAGGAGGCGCCTCATGATCCGTACCAGAGAGGGTCGGATTGAGATCGCAATAAATGAGATTGCGCACTTCTTTCTTTGTAAGAATATGTGGTCTTAAGTTGGATGCCCGCAGCTGCTCGAGCGCTGTTCTCACGAGACGGTTAAGAGAATCCAGGTACTCCTCATGCTTCTGAATAGATCTGCGTCCATTCCAGGGCGTAGATAAATTCTTGCAGTCAGCCGGCTGGTAGCTGATTACAATATAAAAATCACGCTGCGGAACAAAAGTGACATCCTGCACCCGACGGAACCATTTGTCAGTGTAATCGGCATACCACTTCAAATACTCAATATCACTCTTTACATGCACCTGATACCGAGAGAGATACTCATCAACAGAGAGGTTGCGCGATTTAATAATAATTTGAATGTCTGAATCACAGGAGTTGGCAAAAGCAGTAAACTGCCTCGCCATCTGGTCACGCTCGGCATCGTCAAAAAGGAGCGCATTTATCCCCTTACAACCGACATACTTGCGCATAGTCCCATCAGCAAGGACTACAAGCCCTTCATCATTTTCATCGCCAGGTATGGAATGAATAAAACAGACATCCTGCCAACTGGCAGTTCCGCGTTTATCTTTCGGTGGCGCGGCAGGACCATCTCCAGAAGATGGAATTGGCAAGAGATCACGCACTACAGTCGGCAGTCCTGCATAGAGGTCTCCCAAAAGTCCAGACAGCGAAGGTCCCTGCCCTGAATGGTGTCCAGACTTTGCCCGCACCGCTGAAGACTTTCCAGCCACAGTCGGGCTGCCATCTCGTCCGGAGGCACGCACGCCTGAGCCTGCCGGTCTGCGTATCGATGGTCTTGTACTGCCAGTCATTGTTTCCCTCGTCAATCCTCAAAAGTCACATACGGCCTATCCGCCTTGCTCGAAGCTTCAATAATTGTTGGGTCCGGATAGATAGTAGCCGGTTCTGAGTGTGGCATAAACAATACCGGTACAAGCTTGGCACGATAAGAGATCATATTGAACCACCAGACAACCGGTTTCATCTGTATAGCCTGGCTAAATACAAGAGCAGCACAGAAAATTAAGAGCCCAACTACAAAACCAGTGGGTAGATTACCCATTTTCCACTGGTTGGGAATAAGAAAGCAAGCAACCCAGATAGCCAGAACAAGAGCAATTGCAAGCAAAGCTAGCTGAAATATAGTCAGCCCGTAAACCTTAAAAGGTTTGTTCAAAATCAGTACTCTATGGACTTGCGACATAACGTTGCATCCTACCCAAAATCAAAATCAATCGCTTCACTATTGCCGCTTTCACACAAACGGATCAAGCGGCGAGCCATAAGTGCAAAGCGGCTCGGCAGGTGTGGAAGCACTTGATTAAAATAGGACCTGGCCACCTCAAACTCGCCAGCTCTCCTCAAGAGCTCCCCTATTAAATATTCTATCTCTGGACGCTGATCTACAGGACAAGATACATCAACAATAGCTTTCCGGAAGGCATCCGCTGCTAACTTTCGATATTCACGAGCCTGCGGAGCTGCTAAGACGTCATCAGCACACCAGGCTGCATGCAAGTAAAGAAGCCCGATATTGTAGAAGTCTCGCCCTCGCCGCTCAGCACCAATCGCCGCTGAGCGAAACTGCAAGTGAGTAGCCATATCTGCTTGGCTAAGCAAAGCCTGCTCATCAATAGGTTGAAAACTAACACTCCAGTCAGCCTTTCCGCAACTAGGGCAGGTAGCTACAGCATAATGCTCCATCTGAGGCATGCTCCCCTTGAAGTCCTGCCGAAGCTCGCTATTCCTACACCCAGTGTCGAGCAGCAGCGGCAACTGTTTGGAGACAAATTTGATTCCACAATCAGGGCACTTAACTGCCACGTCGGCAACATAGAGCATTATTCGCCTCTCCACTAGCCATCAAACACATGACATGCCTGCACAAGACAGAAGTTACCGCATGCCTTGCTTAAGTATAGGCTCAAGTTTCCTCTCTGTAATTAAGCTCACACTGCGCATCCTCCGGTGCAGACAACTCTTAGAAACAACCTGGAATCTCTTTACCGAATAGATTATGGCTACTGCCCGGACGGCACCCGACTTGCTGCCTGCAGAGCTGAACTGACATGACATTGGCAAGGCAATCCTTGAAGAAGCAGATTATCATAATTGTCAAGCAGGCACAACTCATATACTCATTTTCTGTTGCTGATATTCTCAAGAAGATTACTGCATAACAATCCTGTTTCTACTCAATTCAAAATACTTGCTGGCAACCTGAATGCTCTTCATTGACCCCATTAGACTCATCCTGGATCGCATATTGCTTATCGATCTTCTCTAAAATCCGACCTGTTTGTATACCCCAAGCCTCACCTGTTTTGCCCTGGTAATACGGTCCCTGAATTTGCAGTAAAGGCGGTACTGGTCCAGAGCAAATAATCTTTTGTTGGCACAAAATGTCTTCCAAGGCAGCTACTACCGCATTTATTCTTATATTGTCCATAGAACCACATCCTTCAATATAGCGATGCGGGGACAGACGAAAACCCCACACTTTGCTATCAGTCGGACCAAACAATCCAACTGAAGGAAGTCGATAAAAATCTGCTCCATGCAACATGCATGAATCGACGCCTACAAAAGCATCTGAGCGTTGCAATAGCTGGAACTGAAGAGCTAGAGGAAGTGCGTGGCATGGAAGAATGTGATCCTTGTAGTAGACAGAGTCTATAAATGAACCGCTCTGTCCAAGTGCCAGGATGACAAAATCTTGATGCCTGCTCAAAAAGATATTCACAAAACTAGCCACTTGATCGCTTGTCCAGGTTTTGTCCAGCTTTGAATCTCCATGTAAAGCAAGTACTTTGTATCCAGAAGGAATTATCTTGAACAACTCACATGCATCGCTGGCATACTCAAAACCGAACCTGGGCGGATAAGCAAACTGCTCAAGCCTGAGATCACAGTCTATTACTTGCGAAATGGCAAACACACCATCAACATAGTTTGCAGCTCTCCAGTCGGTCGTGCATGGATGAGTATAGTGATCCGGAAAGAATCCAATGCTAGATCTCGGTTTAAGCAATGTCATCAATCGCGTGATTGATTCCAGTTGGCAGGTAAACATGGATATGAATAGATCACATGGTCCCACCCTACCAGCCAATTCATTAGCATCGAACTCCCACACAGTTTCATCAGTGTATGTGTAGTGCACTAAACGATTAATATCGAGTTCATCCCAGATTGATAGAGCATAGCTATCGAAGCACACAACTGTCAGCTTCCCATGGAAAAGCTGACACATTGCCCGCATCGCCGGCAAGGACAGCAGATGATCTCCAATTCCATGGACGCCAAATATAACAGGACAACTCGATCTTCGCAGCACGAGCTGCACTTTTTCTACAGATGACACCTGCTCAGTCAATTACCACTGCCACCATCTATCTTGGGGTAGCAGGCGGAGCGGGCGGCTCTTCAGGAGTAGCCCGCGGGGCAGGACGATGCTCAGGAGTAGCCTTGGGTGCATGACCTCCAGATGTCTCCTTGTGGGACTGTCCCGGGTGATGAGATTGGTGTGGCTGAGCCCCAGCCGGTGTTGCTGGAGGAATGCCAGGACGTGGCGGAGCCGCGTAATGAGGTCCACTCGCACCCATTACTGTAGGCGGTGGTACGCGGCCGGACTGAGGCTGCGGTGTTGGTGTTGGTGTTGGTGTTGGTGTTGGTGTTGGTGTTGGTGTTGGTGTTGGTGTTGGTGCATGAGAAGCTGGCGGTAGCCAAGCCTGGACCGACTGCTGCTGATATCCCGAATATGCTGGAGGCGCAGCTTGATCATGGTTGGGTTGTCCAGACACATATTGAGAGTAACCCGGACCCTGCTCCGGCGGAGCTGTGTACTGCGGATACGGTTGCGGGGACGTGTACTCCGGATGCGGTTGTGGAGCTGTGTACTCGGCAGTCCGCTCCGGCACAACGTATCCCGCCTGGGACTGCGTGTAGGTGGGCGCCACTTGCGGCTGCGGAGGCACATACCCGGGCGCTGGAACATTAGCCTGATCAACGGTGCCTGAAGGTATTGCCCCGGGATAGACATTCGGTGCGGCTCCTGCTTGATAAGAGGCTACGGTGGCCGGCGGTATCGCTCCAGAATAACCGGGACCTGACGGCGCAACATAAGGAGCTCCGCCTCCGGCAACAGGAGCAGGCTGACCATAGCCTGAAGCAACGTCCTGCACCGGGGCACCAGCAATCACAGGACCGCCTGCTTGTTGCACCACTGGCGCATCGTAATATGTATAGGTACTGGGATCGTTATTTGCATTTACCGTTGCAGCTAAAATGCTGCTGCTATTGGGTGGCGGATCCGCGAAGGCAACTCCTTTATCAGGCATATAGTGAGCAAATCCGCTGCCCACCTGAACATATGGATCTCCACTTGGCCCAGAAAAATAAGTTACGCCTAGCTGATCACGATGCATCGCCGTGAACTGTGTTGGATCAACATTCACTTGCAGAGCAGCAGGGTTAACTGCCCCCGCATGTGGATGCGCCGAGGCAAAGTCAGGCACATGCGCTCCAATTGATGGTATGCCACCAAGGGCTATCGGAGGCGGCACTGCTCCAGTCCCAACCGCTATAGGAATCTGGAATGAAGCAGGGCTAACTCCTGGTATCGGACCAAGATTGACTCCAGCACCTACGTTTGGATTAGCAGCACCCGCAGGCAAGCCAGCCATTATTGCTGCAGCAGTCAAGCTACCTGGGGGCAATCCAGCTAGTGGAGACCCAGCAGGAATTGTTCCAACAGAGCCAGGAGGTCCACCCGAAACTGCATTAGCGCTCCCAGGACCTGTTGCAGCACCAGTAGGCTGCCCACCCGGTCCAACACCCGGCTGTCCTGAGACGCCGCTGCCAGGGGCACCGGCAACAACAGGAGAACCAGTTGCACTAGCGCCTTGAACATGTCCAGAGCCAGTCCCGCCAACCACACCTATTCCAGGTGGATGTGTTACACCAGACATACCAGCACCGCCACCAGTCGGATGTGTTCCAATTCCAGGGGGAGCTCCCACACCTGGGATCGCTCCGCCAGTGCCAGTGGCAATGCCAGTACCAGTACCAGTACCAGTACCTGTACCTGTACCTGTACCTGTACCTGTACCAGCACCTGTGCCAGCACCTGTGCCTGTACCAGTGCCAGCACTAGTTCCAGGCGGAAGAGGCGCTCCAGGATGAGCACCAGCACCAGCAGGCTGAGGATGTCCTCCTACCCCAGGAGGTCCCCCTGCATCTGGACCTGTTCCACCAGGTCCACTACCACCGCCAGAACGTGAGTGTCCTGCCCCTGAATGTCCAAGCATATTAGCTGCCAGAGCCGATCCAGCTGTCGGATGCCCTGTCGCACCACCGGTTCCACTCGTACGAGACCCACCTGCCGTCGACGGGTGTGCAGCCGATGGATGCCCACCACCAGGATGTGATCCAGACCCACTTTTGCTCGCCGGGTGTGCACCACCGGGAGAATGTCCACCACCGGCATGTGCTCCAGTACCACCACCAGGAGTACCCTTCGGGCTACCACCCTTGCCACCGGCAGCCGACATGGCTTTCTGGGCATCGCTTGCTGCTTTCTGTCCAGCAGCGCTGACTAGCTGTTCAAAATTGAATGCATACTGAACTGAGGCTACTGCAAGCCAGTTAAGAGCAGTCATAATAATCGTTCCAGTTTCATCACAACCCTTAAAACACGCCATCAACAACACTGTTGTGTTCCAGAACAAACTCCAGAACGACAAGGTAATAACTCCAGCTATCCACCCGCCGAGGGCGTCACGCAGCTGTTTCATAGGCCAGACCCACAAAGCTGCTGCAATGGGGCCCAGGCAGAAGAGGTAAAGCATATAAGCAGTCTGGAAGGCAGTTAATACATTGAACGTACCTGTCAATGAGAACGCAACACCATTAGCAAAGACGCGCGCAGCCGACTGGCTGAAGCTAGAACCTTCATCCGAACCGTTGGCTACTGACTTTGAGGAAGTGCCCGCACAGTCTACAGTGGCAGCCGCGCTGGTAACTGCTTCGGTACCGCCGTTGGGAGTGTTTTGAGATGGAGCCTTTGGTGTATTACTTTTGGTTACTGCATTGTCGCCGCTACTGGAAGGCCGAATGTTGAACGCCCGCTTCTCAGCGCATTGCGCGTCAGCATACATGTCTGAATGAAAAAGGTTTTTATACTCATCTCTAATAGTTATTGCAATAGAGTTATTAACATCAATCCCATAATTAACAACTAGATAAGTTGCAGGAATGAGAAATATGCAGATAATCGAGCGCAATATTCCTTCCCACGGGTTGACCTCTCCTAAGACTGTCGTTCCCTGAGCTATTATCGCTTTGACCTGCGTGGCCACTGCGCCTGGCAACATGAGCAAAATGGCCATTGGTACAAACAGCTGGTCACGAATCTTGTTCCAAACGTTATTCGCGTTTGCAGTGAAGTTTTGCATAAGCCCTGATTGATTGCTGGGATTAATGTTATTAATCGCACTATTGGCCTGATTGCGTGCCAATCCAGCAGAACTGTTTGCTGCTGAAGTAGTCATAATGTTGCCCACACCATTAGTAAGCCACATAAACTTTTCAGGATCAAAAAGTTGTTCTAGCATCCGATTGTCGTTGTATCGCTGGATAATTTGAAACTGCGTGTCAGACACTGGAAATCCAAACGTCATGAACAGATCTTCATCAATCGCTGTATCACGGAAGGTGGGAACCTTGGATACACATGCAGGTACCTGTATCGGCCAGACATACACTGGACACCCTGGGAGCGAGTGAAGAACTGGAGCCGGACCTATTGAGACACCATTTTTGATAATATCGTGCCCACCAGCTTGGGCAGGACCAAACTCTTTAGAAACCCAATATCGTCGCATGTAATTACGGCGAATATCCCATGCAGTTCCGGGGTTGGGGTCATTCTTGCCGCCTTTAGCAGTATTGTCGGCACCACCCAAACCACCAGTTGCCGCAGCAACAACAGTTGCCGTAGCAGCACCGCTTGCCGTAGCAGCACCGCTTGCCGTAGCAGCACCGCTTGCCGTAGCAGCACCGCTTGCCGTAGTAGCACTGCCAGCCGAAGGACTGCCACCCCCAGAGGCGGCGCTGCCGTCTGCAAACACTGCAAGGCTGCAGTTAAAACAGGCGAATAGCAGCATTAATAAAATTGTGATTCTGAGCTTGTTGGCAGATAACATTGGATAACGAGCCTCGAGAGGTGGCTATTGGACTTAAAGACTTGCTTTTCCTCTTATAACGCTAAGCGGGCGGTGGCGGAGACTGACCCTTACCAGGTCCTGATGGCATAGAAGGACCAGCCGGTGGTGGAGGCGGCAAACTGCCGGCAGAAGGAGAAGCAGGCGCTGAAGGAGCAGACGCTGAAGGCGAACCTGACGGAGCACCGCCAGAACCAGAAGATGGAACTGGTGACGCACCGCCACCGCCTGACGCAACTTGCGGCAGGATGGACGGAACTGCATTAGCTGCCGTTGTGGAGTTAGACGTATTAAGAACAACTGCAGGAGTCGCTGAACCTGTCGATCCACCGGCGCCAGCAGGTGGCGTAAGCGGAACAGTACCAGTCGCTGTTGCAGGCACTACAGGAGTCTGCGGCGGAACCGCCGCCTGCACAGATGCCGCTGCAGGATTAGATGGTGGAGTTGCACCACCACCAGACGAACCACCTCCACCTGCGTCCGGTGCGGAATTGCCTCCACCGGAAGCTGCAGGCGCAGTACCTCCGCCTGGGACCGAAGCCGCAGCAGGAGGCGGCACAACGGCTGCGCCCGGTGTTGAGGATCCTCCAGAAGAACTAGATTGCTGTGACTGACCTGGATGTTGGCTATCTTTCGAACTGTCTGGGGGTGATCCTGCATTACCAGCCTTACCTTCCTTAGCTTCATACTGCCTGCTGACGTCGTCTCCCATGACATTACCAACTTGCTTTTCGACCACCTTTCCTGCGTTCGAGAACGAATCAGCCATTTGGCCAATCTGTTGTTGCTGGGCAGCAGGCAGTCCAGCTTCCTTAGCAGCACCCTTCAAAGCCGATCCCATATCCTGAGCAGCCTTGCCGCCTTTTTCCAATACCTGAAATGCAACGCTACCGGGGTCAAATACGAACGGTTGGAAAGGAATCACCAGAAGCATTCCCAGGAAGCAAACAAACACCATCATCTCAAATTCATTCTTGCTATTGAATCCGCCGTTTTGGCTCAGCCAATAAATACGCTGACTGGCAACTGCAAGAATGACGCACCAGTAAAATCTCCAGAGGCTCAAAACGACTACACCATTAAGCCACCCAGAAAAAACATGCCTGAACAGACTGCCCACGCCTGTGGGCCATGCGAAGAAACAGGCAGCAATCGGCCCAAGAAGTAGCAGATAACACATCATCACTAACTGGTAAGTAGTTAGCACAACTACCATATAACTAAGAATCAGTTCGACTAAATTAAATACCAACTGCATAATTTCACTCAGCCACAGTTGCCGTTCCTCAGCAACTTGTTGCTTGCCTTGATTGGCAGGTTTTCCTTCTCCGCCTTGCCCTTCCTGAACCGAATTAAAGTTGGCTTCTCCAGTAAAACCGCCTATCACACTGCCTATGTTGCCCAGGCTTCCCAGGAAGCCCAGATTGCCCAGGTTGCCTATGTTGCCCAGGCTTCCCAGGCTTCCCAGGCTTCCCAAATTGCCTACATTGGCAAGGTTACCCAGGCTTCCAAGGTTGCCTACATTGGCAAGGTTACCCATACTGCCAAGGCTGCCTACATTGGCAA
>CAILLX010000058.1 GCA_903835185.1 uncultured bacterium
TCCAGACGATGATTTACTCATGGTGACCTCATTGTCACAGATTTGTACCTTTGCAAGATCATACCTACCCAGGCTTAATCCGCTTGGTCAGGGGGTCACCAACTAAATCAACGACAAAAGGGACAAGCTCGATAATTTCCTACGCCGAACTATAGTTCTCCCAATACAACAATATACACAATAGATTAATATGTCAAAACTCACCCATGCGGGGGATTGCCCACTAACGGGACTTTAACAAGTCCTATGCCCAAACCAAGCCCAACCTGGATCTATGAGCGGACATAACCTTTGGAAACGCCGCTGCAAACTGAACAGCCAAATAATCAACGGCAGCGCGATAAGCTTTGTAAGCATCATTACTGGACTTAAGGATGCTCAGTGGGCGACATTTCGGGTGCGCAGCATGAATGACCCGCCGCGCCTGGAATTGAGGACGTGCGAGCACATAGAAATGAGCAACCGTTGAATATTTAGTGCGCCAATCGGTTGAGCCGCTTGAACGCCAAGGCTGTTAGAACCTCCTGTGTATCCTGTTTATCGAGGACCAGCGCCTTGATGTGGGAGATCAAGCTTTGCAATAGCTCTATCTCAAAGAATCGGCATTTGTGACCGATCGTTTCCAACACCGGTACTGGCATTCCTTCCAGATAAGTTACATCAAAACCCAGTTCCAAGAAGGCATGCGCAGGGAAGGTCAGTTCCCAATGTTTGAGTACTGATAGCTTCGTGGTAAATTCTTCCACAGTGATAAAGCCGCCGGTGGCAACCTGTACCAGCCTGCTCTTTGCTAATCTGGTTACCCACGCTTGTCCGTATGCATCGATGTGCCCCATTAGCTCCTTATCCCAAAAGGCACCATCCAAAACATATGCATCTTTCTTAAATCCAAGTTGCTCGCACTCATCCACGAGGTCTGCTGCGATTTCCAGCTGAGTTTTGTGTCCCTTGCAATTTTCTTCGTATTTTTTCGCCAAGTCATTGAATGATTCGAACTCCTCTGGCGCCGCACCTTCAGCCGGTTGAATTGTTTCTAGATAGAGTTTTGTTCCTGCAGGAAAACGCGATGGTAAATCTGATAGCCCAGTGGGACCAACTTTGACGGTGTCACCAAACTGGAAACTACAACTCTTTGTGCCAAGCAAAACTGCCGCTTTGCGTAATCCCAATACCAATACACGCCATGAATCTTCTTGCCTGTGTGATGTCCAAAGGTAGAGTCAATAGCGATGACAGTTGGCGATTTCTTGGTGTTTGGAATCTGACTCTTGATCCACTCCAATCGATTGGCTCTAAGCTTCTCGTCAGACCAAGGGCTCTCGGTCATGAAGTTATGCAGGCTGTCGTAATCCGTGTCAAACATCAACCGCTGGTGGATGTCAGCTAACATTCTTTCGCTCGCTCTTGCCTAAAATGCCAATCAAGTAATGTCGAAAGCCCGGTCTCTGGGCTTCTCGATTAAATACATCGTCGAACTTTGAACACCAGGACTCAAAGAACTTGGGCATGTTTGCTGGTATATTGTCTTGCATGATACTGCCGACGGTGCATGAGATAATAACCGCACAGTATGATCTTTTTAGTCCGTTTTGGCCTTAAAAGGTGTTAATGTCCCACTAGAGGACGTTCCGCTAAGCAAGATTCAGAGATTTCACCCACCGCCAGGATCGCGCCAGCCCTTCTTTAAGCTCCACTTGCGGCGACCAGCCAAGTATCTGCCTGGCCAGTTTGATATCCAGAACCGACCTTGGTACATCAACAGCACGTCCCGGGGTGTATCTGACTACCACCGGAACATCCACTACAGCTCGAAGCTCTTCGACAATCTGATTGAGCGAATAGCCGCACCCAGCTCCGATGTTGAACACGCGTGGGCTGTCGGCTGCCGGCTGATATTCAGCAGCCCTAACCAGGGCAGTCACAGCATCGCTTATATAGATGTAGTCCCTGACTACCTCGCCATCTCCCCAGATAGTAATCGGCTTGCCCTCGGCAATGTTGCCCAGAAACACCCCAATCGCCCCTTGCTTGGAGTGTGGATTCTGCTGCTCCCCATAAGGATTAGACAAACGCACAACTACATACTCCAGCCCCCAGAGGCGCTGAAAGAGGCTCAAGTACTTCTCAATAGCCAGTTTGGTTATGCCGTAAGAGCAGATCGGCTGCTGAATGTGATCTTCGGGGATCGGAACCTGCGTAGGAACGCCATAGACAGTGCCACCGGAAGATATGAACACCACTTTCTTGACTTTAGAGTCGCGACATTCTTGCAAAAGCTGCACTGTATCAGCGAGATTTGAGCGCACATCATAAACCGGGT
Source organism: uncultured bacterium (assembly GCA_903835185.1). Classification (GTDB taxonomy): domain Bacteria; phylum Cyanobacteriota; class Vampirovibrionia; order Obscuribacterales; family Obscuribacteraceae; genus CAILLX01. The sequence continues at coordinate 2,321 of CAILLX010000058.1, forward strand.
CATCATTAGATGTCTGCGGCAGTGTAGTGTATGCCAGATGGAAAACCCAGTCGATGCCTTCAACTGCCTCATGTACCTCGCCATGATTACCGAGGTCACCGATGACATATTCTGCCTGTGGGAAAGGCTCCTTGTAGCGACTCGGATAGCGATCAAACACACGTACCTGGTGTCCGCTCGCCAGAAGTTCTTCTACCAGGTTGGTGCCGATAAAACCGTTTCCACCAATAACCAGTGATTTCATATCTGCCAAAATCCAACAAACTAGCCGGTTATTGTACCATGGAGTCCGCTCAGGTATTTGCGCCCTCAGGATCCAACCTGGCGCTGCTGCTCGACCTGCCTATAAATTGACTCTATATCATCTACCATCTCTGACACAGTTCGCTCTGGAGCAATACCGTCTCTCAGCCGTCCAAGCAATGAGCTATCGTCAAGAAGCCGGGATAGCTGCGAACAGAGAGCATCAGCATCATTAAGCAAGAAGAGAAGCCCGTTGACCTCATGTTTCACCAGCTCTGACATGCCGCCCAGATCAGTGGCAATTACCGGTGTCTTGGTAGCAAGAGCTGACTGGATAACAAGCGGAGTATTTTCATACCAGCGTGAAGGCACAACAAGCACATCCAGATGGCTCATCACCTCACCCAAAACTGTATTTGGGAAGGTGCCAGCAAAAGTAATCTTGGCAGAATTGGGGCGGGACGGATTACACAGACTGCGCAAGCGCTCTCCATACTCAGGGAACTGCTCGAGATCGCCGTAAAGAGTCAAAGTAGCTTTACAATCAGGCGGCAACTTTTGAAATGCATCTATCAAAAGATCCACTCCTTTGTGCTCGGAAAAGGTGCCGATATAACCCACCCTCAAATTGTCGCTGCAACTCTTCGTCTGGTAAGGGAGCAGAGGAGCAACATCAATTCCGAAAGGCACATGACTGATGAGCTCAGGACGGATACCTTTGCCGATAAATAAGTCGCGCATCACCTTGGTTGGAACCATGATTGATTGCAATTGATTGGCAGAGCGACGCAGGACATCAGGACGCTCGATTGTAGCTCTAACTGCCGCAGGTGTTTTGCTGGCTGCATAACTTCTGTACAACCCTTCTAACGCCAGATTTTTCAAGGGGGCAGGCAGACCGGCAAGAACATCAAAAACAGATGAATATTTCTTTTCAATTGCTTCAACAAATTCACACAACGGCGGAAAGAGTTGAGGCGTATAACAAGTCAGACAGTTTACAGCACAGCAGCTGGGTCCACGACAGATTGCACCATCAGGTCTCCTCAACTGCACAACCGGGCAGATAAGCCAGAAGTCCATTGCCGAAAATACAACAGGCAGCTGCTTGCGGCGGGACACCTCTATGATGCTGGCTGAAAGATTCTGAGCATGAAAAATATGTACGAGATCAGGAGCAAACCGTTCAAGTACTCCTTCGAAATGAGCCGCAATACCGGGATGCCAGTATTCATGCCTAAATGTATAGCCCTTTAACCTGAGCGGCTCTTCCACAATATGAACAGGAATGCCTTCATAGACATAGTCAGAGGTTTGCGGCCCTGCACAATGGCGTGCATCTAGATCCGGCGGGTTGCCAGCCACGACCATAACTTCATAGCCACGGCTCATAAGCTCCTGCGCAACCTTGAGTGTCAGCACCTCAGTGCCCGCACGGTGTGCGGGAAAGAATTTATGAGCGGTGAGTAAGACTCTTCTCATTCGGTTCATTCATACAACTGTAGTCAGAAGGCTGCCCAATCATACAGTATGTGCTTCTTACAACTGTAGATAGTTCTAAAAAAGGCTTCAGTTACAAACAGGCTCTAGCGCATAGAATGGAAACGCAAATGGCACCAGACATGTGAATTTTTGAGATCGTAACGGCCGCCCATCTTGGACAGCCTGCCCTCAGAGTCCGCACAATCCTTGGTAATAATTGCAAACAAGTTTACAAAAAATTGTGAGACTAATGCCGAGCAACGATAATCACCTACCGGAAACAGTTACAACACAAGAATCGCAAGCCGTCTCAGCAACTCTTTTGTCGTCACATAATCATCCGCCATATTGGCAAAATATCCTCAGCTTCATTGCAGCCATACTGATTCTATACATACTTCTAATTAGCTTTCCAACCAATTACGCTGCGATAGACCCGGCACACATGGATGCCGGCTGGAGATGCGCACTCAATTACCTGGCTAATTCCAACTACCTGTTTGGCCGAGACGTAGTCTTTACATGGGGCCCTCTCGGCTACATGCTTGCCGCACACCATGTTGGAGCTAATCTTGAACATAGTGTAATGCTAGCTATTACCGCCAGCCTTGTTCTTGGCATACTGCTAATCATCTACATGGTCAGCTCCAACAGGATGCAGTTCACCATTTTTGCCTTGTGTTATGGGCTCTGCATAGCACGGGGACTTCCTTTTGAGTACGAACTGTTGTCACTAGTTCTTCTCTTGTGTTGCCTGCCGACCAGACTTGGACGCCCCGCCGCAGCTGTTGGAATTGCCGCTGGAGCGGCAACAGCCACTCTGGCATTTGTGAAATTCAACCTCGGCTTTAACGCCTTCATCATGATCATTTTATCCACATTAAGCTGGCGCCTCCAATTTGGTAAACGCGCCAACCTGCTCTTGGTCGCCTCATACACATCACTTGCAATCACCTTCGCCTTGTTTAGCACCATCTTCCTCAAGTCATACTCAAACCTCTGGTCCTGGCTGGCCGGCTCATTTGCAATTGCCAGCGGTTACTCTGTCAGTCAAACACTACAGGATCCCGATGCCCCGATTGCTATAGGCGCAACCCTGTTGATCGCATTTGTCATAGTAACGGCTTTACTGCTATGGAAGAAGAACAGTAACGGCTTTCTGACCCTAATAGCTCTTGCAAGCGTGTATCTTGCCTTTAAGCATTCATTTATTCGTCAGGACCCAGGACACGAGCATTTTCTCTTTCTCTGGCTGATGACCGTTACAAGCATTATCGGCTTAGCTTGCAACGGGAGGCGAACAGCTGGATTTGCCCTGGCGTCATTCCTGATTGTTTGCTTGGTCTCGGTACAGCCGCTAGCTCGCACCGGTTTCTCATGGACCTATACCAGAAATGCCCTCAGTACACAGCCTGGACAACAAAACATTCGCAATCTTTATGAGATGCGCAGTACTATTGCACAGCTTGACAGACACAGTGCAGATAACATGCGCAATTTCAAACTACCTGCAGACATTTTAGCGTCAATAGCCAAGGCAGGTACTCCCTCTCTTACAACATTACCTAACTGCGAAGGCTACTGTTACGCCAACGGGCTCCAATGGGATCCCCTGCCTGTAATTCATCTTTATCATGCAGATACACCGTATACGGACAGACTTTGTGCAAACTATTTCGACGCTGACACTGCACCCAGGTTGATTATTTACAGCTCCACAACCGATCTGATTTATGACTTAGGACAGATAGACCACCGCAATCCACTACTTGACACCCCGCTTACCACGCTGGCACTCCTGCGCAACTACCAAACTCTTAAGGTGCACCGGAATCCAGCTGTTGTGCTCATGCAGCATAGAGCACAACAGCGCGAATTGACACTGACAACTATTGGACACCAGTGTTTCCGGCTTAATGAGTGGTCACCAGTGCCTCCTTCGCATTCTTTGCTGTTGGCACGGATTAAGCTCCATCCGAATCCACTGACATATCCATTGGCTCAGCTCTATCAGCTCCCTACCATGAACCTCGAAATTCTCTCAATCGACGGCCGTCGGACTTACCGTATTGTCTGTGCCAATCTCCCCTCTGGAATACTGCTTAATTGCGTGCCAACGACATTCTCTGAAGTTGCCTCCCTCATAGATGGGGGGAAACCCAACCCAGTCCTGGCTTTTAGAATAATCGGACCAGGCTGCGCTGCTTTCAACCGCAAGTTCGATCTCGAATGGCTGAGCGTAGGTTGTCACGACCAACCAGCAATACACTGACTACCCAAAAAAGATGTGACCTCAGGGAAAGAGCCCAACTGGCACAGCACACAACAGTAAGTCCACCCTGAGTTGAAAAGCGGACTGGCATCCAGATTTTTTGATTACAATTACTCTGTAGTATCGACTAATATCCGATACATTCAGCACATAACAAATGACCGCTAACCTTTTGAGTTTTGATAGTCCCTTTCATCTTTTGTGTTCAGGTGAGTGTAAATATGACTGGAAATAAACAACGCTTTTGTCTTAAGTTGCTCATGGTTCTGCTCTTACTGGCAACATCCAGCCACCAAACAGTATGCGCACAAGCGGGCGTCTCTAAGTTCGCTCCGGAAGAAAAAGCATTGCGCACGCAGTCCGATCAGTACGCAGCAGCATTTGCTGAAGGCGATGCCAAAGCAATTGCAAACATGTGGACTAAAGACGGCACATTTATCGACTCTGATGGAAATGAAACACGCGGGCAGCAACAGATTGAGAAGCTGTACAGCAGTTTCTTCACCCAGCATGGCGGGCAGCCGCTAGCAATTACAATTGAGTCGCTTCGCTTTCCGGCAGCCAACGTGGCAGTAGAGGAGGGTGTAAGCAGGTTGTTGCAATCCACTAATCCGAGCACCGGCAACAGGTACACGGCAGTAAATGTCAAAACTGACGGAAAGTGGCTTATGTGCAACGTCACTGAAACGCCATATGCGCCAGCACACAATTCCGAGTACCTGTCTGGACTCAGCTGGTTGGTGGGCGACTGGACAGCCTCCGGTGACACAGGTAAGGTCCACTTCAAGGTGCGTTGGGTAGCAGATAAGAACTTTATCCTCTGCACCTTCCGTCCAGACACTGCAAAAGGCGACAAAGTATCAGATGCTCAAATGATCGGCTGGGATCCTATCCACAGGTGCATCTTTTCTGCCACTTTTGGAGCGTCCGGCGGCTTCGGACAGTCACATTGGAGCCGTGATGGCAAAAGTTGGCTGCTTAAATCCTGGTCAGTAGAACCAGACGGCACCCGAGCAGAGGCAACATACAGGCTCTCACAGCTTGATCAAAATTCATTCACATGGCAGTCCACCAGCAGAACAATCAATGGCGCAAGCGCATCGGACACAACTGAGCTAAAAGTCCTGCGCGACAGTACAAACAAGTAGCATGCGAGGGTTTTATGTTTAAATCACAACGACAATTTGTACGAATTGCAGCATTGTTTGTCATAGGCAATATGATTGCTGGTCCTGCTGCATTTGCCCGCGGTTTTGGCGGCGGTGGCTTCCATGGTGGTGGTGGCGGTTTCAGAGGCGGCTCAGATCGAGACTTCGGCGGAGATCGCTCGTTTGGCGGTGATCGCTCTTTTGGTGGCGACCACGGTGGAAGGGGCGACGAATGGTCACACGGCGGCAATTCAGCAGATCGCAGTGGAAGGGGCGACGAGTGGTCACACGGCGGCAATCCAGCAGACCGCAATGGCGGTAGCAGCGACCGCTCCTGGGCTGATCACAATTACCCGCAACACAATCTGCCGATTTCAACTGATGGCGGCTTCGGAAGGATAGCCAACCATGACAACTTCAACAAATTCCAGCACATAGGCAATAATACTAATTACATGCCTCACAACAATATGGTCAACAACGGCACCATAGTAAGGAACAACTTCAACTGCTACGGTTCCTTTAACCACGGCTGGTATGGAGCACACCCTGGTTGCTGGAATCCAGGCTGGGGTGGTGGATACGGCTGGGGCTGTTCAGGCTGGGCAGTCATGGCGCCTTTCCTTGGAATGACAACAGGACTTGCCATGGGAGTCGGACTGGGAGCGCTGGCTTCAAGTGGCGGTAGTGGTGGCGGCAGCAACTCAACCTCAACAGTTACAACGCCTGTCGAATACGACTATGGCAACAATATTACCTATCAAAACAACACTGTTTACTACGGCACCCAGCCGGCAGCTACTGCTGCCGAGTATTACAATCAGGCCAGTCAGCTAGCACAATCAGCTCCAGCTGACGCCACAGCAGTAGCCGGCAGCCAGACGCCGCCCAAAGCAAACCCAGATGACTGGAAGCCATTCGGCGTTTTCTCACTTGTGCAACCAGGGCAGACAGATTCGACAACCCTCTTTCAAATAGCCATTAACAAGGAAGGGACAATTCGCGGCAACTATTACAACACACTGACAGACGAATCAAAACAGCTACATGGGGCACTAGACAAAAAGAGCCAGCGCATCAGCTGGACTGTTGAAGGCAACGACAAGGTCATCTACGACACCGGTCTCGGCAATCTCATGAAAGGGGAGAGCCCAATTCTGGTGCACTTTGGGAAAGACAGCACTCAGCAATTCATGCTAGTACGCCTTCCGCAACAGACGACGCAGGCTACTTGAGAAGGAGCAATGGCTGGCGGGACACCTAATGCCGTCCATGTAGTGAGTAATCTTAGATCATCTCAGTGGTTTAATTTAACAGTATCGGGCATCCCCAGGGATATCTAGTAACGCCGGTTTTGCTCCCACTGCCAGGCAGTTCGTATAATTTTCTCCAGGTTGTACTCCGGAGACCACCCGAGAACTGCTTTGGCTTTTTCGTTGTTTGCCACCAGACGGGGGGGGTCGCCATCTCTTCTGGGCGACATCTTAACTGGGATCTCTTTGCCTGAGACAACCTTGCAAAGGTCGACAATCTCTTTTACAGAAGCACCATTAGTGGTGCCGAGATTAATTGCCCCAGCATATCCTTGTGACTGGATGTGCTCGAGAGCAAGACAGTGGGCGTTTGCCAGGTCGTTGACGTGAATATAATCTCTTATGCAGGTACCATCAGGAGTATCATAATCATCTCCATATACCTCAAGTCTCTCACGCTTTCCCTGCGCAACCTGAAAGGCAAGTGGGATCAGATGAGTCTCAGGATCGTGACTTTCACCAATCCTGCCGCTGTCATCGGCTCCGGCAGCATTAAAGTAGCGCAGCGCAACATATGACCACCCGGATTTTTCGGCATAAGCAACCAGTGCTTGCTCCATCATGTGCTTAGTCAGTCCATATACATTGATCGGCTCTCGCACATGCAGTTCATCCATAGGGACCACTTTTGGGTTGCCATAGATCGCACAAGAAGAGGAAAAAACAAATCTCCTGACAGCAGACTCGTGCAGAGCATGAAGCAAGCTTAGTCCGTTGACTACATTATTGCGAAAGTACTTAGATGGATTCACCTGAGATTCGCCCACATAACAAAACGCAGCAAAGTGAACAACTGCATCAACAGGGTGACTGGACAGAATTTTCTTCATTCCCGAATAATCACCGATATCTTCCTGAATGAAAATCAGACGATTGCTGTCAGGCAATGCCTCTCTGTGACCTTCAGCCAGGTCATCGACAACAAGTACCTGTTTGTGTGGATACCGCGAAAGATACCTGTTTACAAAGTGGCTACCGATATAACCTGCTCCACCAGTCACCAAGATCATCGACTTAACCTCTCAGCTGTTCCTAATTCTTGCCCTTCAAGCCAGGGCATAAATTATACCCTGGCAGATAAGCATCGCCGCCATCGCAAGTAGCAAGCCACCTCTTTAGCTGGGTCAATCTATCAAGCCACAATTCACAGACCAAATCAATAGTTTAGAGTTATCTCAGTCTTCCCAGGAATGCCACGGAGGAGGGCCTCAAATACAACGCGCACTTGACGACCTTATGTTCGCCACGCGCACAAGTCCGCTCAATTCACCGAAGCATAATGGTCCCTGACTTTAGCGAATTTCCAAGGTCGCAAGCTGTTAGGAGCATTGGGATTTGGCCGGGGTCGAGAGTGAGATGGCGGCCGGTTAAAATATCTGAATAATCGCCGCAGGGAAGTAAAGGGGGTGGCGCTTGTCCAGTACCTTGTTGTTGTTAAGGCAATAAAGGAAAGGACAA
>CAILLX010000059.1 GCA_903835185.1 uncultured bacterium
CTCGTTATGACTGACTGCACTATGACCTGACTCTATTAATGACACAGCCAACCCAGCGTCTGCAATACCGCTTTTAGTCACCATTCATATTTCTCCGATTTCGCCTCTTGACCTGTCTCACTGATTATAGACACGGAGGGACAGAACCAGATTGTCGCTGCAGCTATTGCTCAGGAACAGATAGACAACGTTCGCAACACACTGTTCGGCAGCATTACCCAGCCTGGCAGCCTTATATTTAACACCCCGGCCGGACAGTCTGTCACCTACCCACTCCTCCTGAATAGAAGAACAACTAGCGACTGCGGTCCTCTGTTCGTCAATCCACGCCCTCTGATGTTTGACCTTGTCGCTAATGATTGGCGCACGCCTAACGAACGCGCCATCGGTAGCGACCAGATAGCATGCTCAGCTTCCACCCAGTTTCAGCAACTGGGGTCCGACGCCAGTGTGACTGAGACAGTGACAAACAACGGCACAGGCGGCGCCCTGGCCAACACGGCAACTGTGTCCGTCACAATCTCCTGGTCTGAAGGTCAGAATGTCAAAACTTATACTGTTAGCACTCTTGTAGCTCAATACGGGATACACATTTACTGAGGTTTTAATTTACTCACATGAGGAGAGGCAAACATTACTTAAGAAGCTGGGACGGCGGCTTTACCCTGATAGAGATGCTGGCTTCTGCTCTGATCATCGGACTGGTGGGAGCAGGGATAGCAGGGCTGGTAATGCTCAACGGCATGACTGAGATTCGCATGTCCAACAAAGTGGATAGTCTAAACGCTGCCCGCACAGCCATCGAAAGTATCGCCAGGGACGTCCGCATGGCTCGCAATCTCGGCGATATTTTTGGCGCAATAGATGCTTTCGATCTCATCACCGGCTCAGACACTTTTCCCGGTCCCAACAATCCTGTTTACTTCAGCGGGGTTACTCCAGCCAGCTTCAGAGGCTGGCCAGGTTCACCATGGCCGGCAGGTCCAGCCCCCGGCTATACACTGAGTAATCAATGTCTGATTGTACAGATCCCGACTTTTGATATAAACGGCTTTCCGATGGCGCTCCCACAGGGTTTCGGACATCCACCCTTAGCCGCTACCAATGACGATGTCGATACGCTAGTTTATCTTGTTTTACAAGATCCGGCCTCAACTGCTGCCAATCCTACATTCATGCTTCAGGTAGCCGGATTTCCTGGTCAATACTCAACTATTAGCATAGCCTCCAATCCGCCCAAGACAATCCTAAGAGGCATTGTTGGACCTACAGCCAATGCCGGTCCGGTCTCAGTTGCCAACCCTCCAGTTGTTTTTCAATTTCTAGACAAAACGCCGCTCAGCCAACCCCAAAGCGTAGGCAGCGGAGCAGCAAATGCCAACCTGACCGGGGTGCTGGTTCAATTTCAAGTCTTGAACCAGACCACTGGTACTACTGCTCCGGCAGTTGTAGGCATAAAGAGCGAAGTTTATCTGCGCAACAATAGCATCCAGACAGTAACAGTAACCACCGATCAAATCGAAGCCAACGGAGGCTGACCAAACTTCTGACAACAGGGAACTCTCTCATGAACAGAATAATCACCGCTTGCAAACAATCGAAAACTCACCAGAGAAAGCGCACGCAATGCTGCCCTGACCAAAGCCGAGGCTTCTCTCTCGTAACAGTGTCAGCACTGGGTGTTGTGACTATGTTATGGTTATTCGCCATATCAGCTTCAGTCATACCGATGTACCAGCGTGCCGCCATAGGAAAGTACAACACAATTTTGCGCAGTGCTGCCGAGTCTGGGCTGGACTACACAATATCTCAGCTCAACACTTCTATAACCAACGGGAAGGTCACTTCAGCATTGGCTGATGGGGCCTGGCATGCAGTGCCACCTGCAGCAGTTGGCAACAACGGTGCCACTGTCACTGTCAAAGTGGTGCAGAGGGATCCGCCTCCGACATCAGCAATCTATATGGCATGCACAGTCGCCCCGACAGTCAATCCAAGCGCCTGGTATGTCGCTACTGCTTCGGCTAGCTATGCCGGAATGGCAAAGAAAATTCGCGTTGTCCTGCAGCCAAACTGTCCAATCAACAATGGGACAACTACAGCAACCAACACAACCACCACCACTACTACCATCCCTTATTTCAAATATGCTGTATTCGGACAAAAATCGATTAGTCTAAGTGGTAATGCACACACCGATGGCTACAACGCACAAACCGGCGTCTATGATCCTATAGGAGGCAATGTAGGCACCAACGCGCTCCCTGCTCCGGCAGGGGCAGCCGCTGGACTGAGCGGGAATGCAAGCATAGGCGGATCGCTGTACGTCTTATCTGGTGGAACATCGACTCTAGCTAGCGGCAGCGGCAACGCGGCAATACAGAACCAGCTAATCGATGGTGGCAACGCTGCTGGTCCCAACTACAACACAAGCGGATTCAATTCGTCCAACGTCCACGACCTGGGCGCATCATATAATCCACCTCGCACACTCTCCGGTGCTGCATCAGACCCCCGCATTATCAATTCTACTAACCTGCCCTCTAGTGTAAGCTCAGGCACACTGCTACCCCAGAGTCTTGCAGCACCGCAAGGAATTCCAGCCGGAGCTACAGTAGTAAACCCGACAATCCATACACAAGGTAACGGTGGCAATGCAGTTTATACTGTGCAGCAGCCAGCAGCCAACACTGTCGTAAATCTCGGCGCTCTGTCGCAAGCAGGGAATGTGCAATGGAAGCTCCCGCCTGGCGATTACGAAGTAAGCACACTTTCCACCTCAGGCAACGGGCAGATTCAGCTCATCGCCGGAAACAACGGACAGTATGGACAGGTCAGACTCTTTGTTCAAGGAAGCTCTTCTTCCAACGCTGTACAGATTAGCGGAAATGGCGTGGTTAACGCATCTAACCAGCCAGGTAATTTCCAGATCTGGTACGGCGGCTCACAGAATATTCAACTGTCTGGAAATGGATCGCTGTACGGCGTCGTCTATGCTCCGCAGTCCAATGTCTCCATTAGCGGCAACGGCTCAATCTATGGAGCTGTTGTCGGCTACACCATTACCGACTCCGGCAACGGCACAGTCCGTTATGACGAGTCTCTCAGTAATAATACCAATCTGTCATACACCACCACCAGTACCAACACTACTACCACCACAACAACGAGCCTTCAGGCAGGACCGCTAACCAGTTTGCAAGCAATTACTTGGCAAGAGCCTCGCAGTTGGCAAGAGGAGCAAGCCTGGTAACCTGAATCTACTGACAGACAATCGGGAATTTAACTTTCCAGTCCCACAACCTGCTCCCGTTTCAGTATAATCTCCAATCTAGGACGCGTGAATTGCAAGCGCTTCCTGTTAATGCTAGTACCACCGGTAGTACTGACTCTGTGGGAGATTATGCTGTGGCTATTAAGATGACATTAGAAGAGGCGCTCCGAGAAGCACTGCAGGATGACGACAAGATCTCAAAATACGAAGCTGAAGTCATCCATGAGTTTGTGCTCGCTGACGGCAAAATGACCGCTTCTGACAAGGAGTTGTTACGTAAAGCTCTCAAAGACGATCATTTTGACGACAAAGCTTTTGCCATCCTCTCAGATCTGCTAGTAAGAACAGACGCAAAGATGTAAGGGCTGCACTAGTAACTTTTCACAGAGAATTTGATTGATTCAGTCCGTCATAGGCTCTGGTTAGTAAACATTAGCGATATACCAAACGCAAATAGATTTGCATTTGGTATGACCATATGCAATTATGGTTGCAGTTGGTTAAATCGATGCGGGTGGTATGTTTTGAAGCGTCGAGAATACTGGATAAATAAGATCGAGGAAGCCTGGGGACGGCACAGCATTGTCTGGTTGTCTGGGGTAAGGCGTGCCGGCAAGACATGTTTGTCCCAGTGCCTGCCTGAAATTGAGTACCTTGATTGCGAGCTGCCACGGGTCAGGCAGCGCTTAGAAGACCCGGAGGGGTTCTTAAGCAGTCTTGGCAGTCGCCGGCTTGTACTCGACGAGATTCACAGATTGGCTAATCCGTCAGAGCTTCTCAAAATAGCAGCTGATCATTACCCGGCAGTGCGGATTGTGGCTACCGGTTCATCGCGCCTGGGAGCCTCGTTCAAGTTTAAGGACACCCTTGCCGGGCGGAAGTCCGACATCTGGCTTACGCCTATGAATTCACACGATTTGCATGACTTTAATGCTGGCGATTTAAAGCATCGACTGCTGCGTGGTGGCTTGCCGCCTTTCTTTCTCGCGCCTTCACTTGCCGAAGGCGAGTTCCAGTCCTGGGTAGATGCATTCTGGTCGAAAGATATTCAGGAACTGTTTCGACTGGAACGCCGATATTCGTTTAACCGGTTCTTTGAGCTGCTTATGCTTTCCAGTGGCGGCATCTTTGAAGCGACACGCTTTGCTGGCGATTGTGAAGCCAGTCGCCAGACGATTACAAATTATCTTTCTGTTCTGGAGGAAACATTTGTTGCTCATGTACTCAGGCCATTCCATACAAGAAAATCATCCGAGATAGTGTCTTCGCCAAAAGTGTATGCATTCGATACTGGCTTCACTGCATACTGGCGGGGGTGGTATGAGTTGCGCCGGGAAGATATGGGGCTGCTCTGGGAACATTTTGTTTTGAACGAGCTTAATTCAATTTTGCAAGGAAGAGAAATCCGGTACTGGCGCGACAAACAAGGGCACGAGATTGATTTTGTTATCCCCCGCAGTGGAACGGCACCACTTGCCATTGAATGCAAATGGTCAGTAAAAGCGTTTGATCCTGCAAATTTGCAGCTATTCAGAAAGCGATATCCGGACGGTGAAAATCTGATTGTTTGTGCTGATGTCAGTGCTGCATACAAGCGGAACTTCGATGGGCTGGAGGTTTGCTTTTCCCCAGTAGGTTCTTTATCAAACTTTCTCGAGAAGAAGTAACCGGTGTCGCGTTATTTAGGAAACGCACTACTAATTCCATAGCAAGCGCTGAGATATGCTTGGTCCTACACCAAAATACCGTTCGAGAAGCTCCGGTTTTGTCTCAGTGGCAATTACAAAACCGGGACTGACATATTTGTTCCAGGCATCTTGAAAAGCGGCGCGTCCTTTTTCAGAGCGGGCAATTAGCCTGGGCAGAGCATGATAAGAAGCAATTCTCGGCTCGCTTCGCCCGCGCAGATACACCTTAAAGAAGCTGTCTTCAGCCGACCTGTCATCTTTGCGCTGACGCGGGAAAGAATATTCATATTTGGGAATAAGGAACGGCTGGTTTGTAATTGGTGCCAGAACTTCCTTAAATGCTGATGCAAACAGTTGTGAATGCTCAGGCTCCACCTGGTCGAGAAATACCCGATACGACCCGTCGGAGCGGACGCTTGCCAGCACACTGCTATTTTCCACTCCCCGCGGCAGCAACTTCAGCTCTTTCATTGTCGAAAGAATTGCCACTCCTATATCCACCAGAGAAGACTCCTGTGTATTAGGTCGACAGACCTCCTCTTTCATACGTGCATAAAGCCCCTTATGCTTGCGCCTGGCCAGCTCCAGAGAAGCTATAAGCGGGACCAAGGCAGCAAAAGCTACAACTCCCCAGGTAAGCAACAGATAGCTAAGCACAGCCGAAGCAGCACTGCCCAAGCCGCCATACTCCCACCAGATACCGTTTAAGGCAGCCCGCAGTAGCTTGGCATGCGCTTTATACTGGATATTGCGCCTTATATGCGGCGGTGTGAGCGCCAGTTGACGCAAGCCTGTAACCTCTACGCAGCCAAGCTCGCGATTGCTATAAGACTGCCCCACCCTCCAGAGATCATATGCTTTCTCACGCGCCAGGGCCCTATCCATCATCTCTTGATTGAACTCAGAGGCAGAAGCAAACACTTCAGCAGCAGTAAGTTCGGAAAAGGACGGATGAACGTGCCCGACACCACATTCCACCTGTCCATCGTCAGCAATACCAAAGTATCCTTGATGTTTACGCGCAAAGCGATGATAGTCGTTGAGCCCTTTTTCGAGCGCCGGGGCTATTGAGACTACATCCCAGTTGTTTGCCACTTTGCGGGCACCAAGCGGATCTGACGTATTCAAACGGATAGACCGACCGCGCAGCTGTTTCACTGAAACAGGCGAGGTTGTGGTAGTAAGATCAATTAGAGTGTTGAGCGATTGACAGTCCCAACCTTCACCAAAGATACCACGCGTACCGATCAGACACTTTACTATGCCACGCTCGAACAGCTCTGTAGCCAGTCCCACATAGAGCCTGGTCTCCCAATCAGAGCTGCCGGCTGTAATCTCGCTGTAAGCGGCGTCAGGATTTTGCCTGACCAGAAGTTCAAAGTCATATCCGTCACGCGACAGGCAATCACGAGCTGCGGCAACAAATTGATCGACAATGCGCCTGTCTACAAGAAGAAGCGAGCCGGTGACCAGGCACGGGTTGACAAACTGGCTTATCTCAACGGACAGCAGCTCACGCAAGGCAGCAAGAGCACCACCTGATTCAGCAGTCAGTACCCCCTTCAAGCCTTTAGTGGCAATGGCAGACATCTGCTCGAAGTCTGTCACTACTACAGCTCTCAACCTGTCTTGCAGATTGCGGTACTCAAGCTCGAGAATCTTTGCCACCGCCTGCGGTTTGCTCCGGCTGTACGCCAGCACTCTATCCACAGGCGAAGCTTGACGGCGCACACCTTGTTCAGTGAGCCCATAGCCGAGCTTACGCACAGCTTCTTTAATCCGGACATAAAGCTTATGATCTTCGCTCTGCGCTGAAGTTTTCAGATAGTTCAGGGCAAAATCTTCAATAAGGATCATCCAGTCGTCCAGAAACGGCGCCTGTCTGAGCGGCTCAGAAAGCTCAATCTGATGCGGGATCGGAAGCTTCATGCTCCAGAGATAACGAATGACAGCTGCCGCCGCGGCCGGTTTTTTCTCGACAAATTCAGCCCAGTTATCCTTCTCAAGAGCGTCTACTCTTTTGAGAATCCAGGTGGTCAGAGCGCTCAGGCTCTCGCTCTCATCGGCTCCATCAGGTAGATTGTGTCCCTCAGCACCGGCACCACCTTCTGCGTCAGAACTGATTGCAGTTTCGACAGGACAGCGTTTCTCAAACGCCTTGCCAGTCGATGCAGCATCGCTGCGGGACTGTTCGGATAAGTAACGACCCAGTTGGCTCCCCAGTCTAAGCGAACTGTATTGGGAATCGCTGCCCGCGCCTGGTGGGGAAGACTCGCAAGCAACCGCGGCACTTCCTGCGCACAACTTGGCAGTGGCGCCACTGGATGCTCCATCTAAAGCAGCTTGTACACTTTGATCCGGCAAATATATCGACTGCCCTGGCAGCTGACCGGCACCACCTATTAAGGCGGACCCAGACAGCTCTTTGAGAAGTTCATGAAACTGTTCATGCTGCCGCTCGAGAAACTCCATCTCTTCGCCGGTAGGTTCAGTGAAATAGACCAGATCCTGAAATGGTGCCAGACCTCCTTCTCTAACCAGGGCAGCAGTTGGCACCTGATAGTCAATGTCACCGACCAGAGAGAGATAACGGGTCTCCTGACAGGCAGATTTCCCCTCCGGTGGTGTTCCAGTCAGTCCTACCACTATCGGGTCCTCAAGCCGCTTGAGCAGGTGGTGCATGACAGCTGCCCAGTAGTCGGTTAAATGATGGCATTCATCAAATATAACCAGCTGAAACTTCTGCCGCCGCAACGCCTGCAAAAGCTCAAGAGCATTTTCATGCAGCACATCATTTAAATCCATCACCTCTGTCAGTTTGCGCCGCAGCCTGCTTGTATGGCGCGACATCTCGCGCTGGTAGGCGCGAGGATTGTTCTGCAGCAGTTCGAGCAGGCGCAATTCAGCACCGCCTGCTGTCACAGACATACTCCTGACAATCTCATCCACCCAGGAGCTGCGTGCCAGTTTCTCCAGATATTCCTGTTCACGCCCTGGTGTCGAAAGCACCTGGTATGTAAGGAGTGTAATCGGCTTTAACGGTCTATCTTCATGGGTGCCAATTAAGTCAGCCTGGCTGGCAGCGGAGAGTTCAGGAGGAAAGAAAAGCTCCAGCTTCTGTCCCCACTGAGACTGGATAGTTGTATTAGGACAGAGAACCAGACTGTTGCATTTAAACTGGCTGATAATCTGCAAACCGATAATAGTCTTGCCGGCTCCAGGTGGAGCTACTATATGCAGCTCTTTCTCACCCCGCTCAAGCTTGAGATTGACCAGCTCGATAATCTCTTTCTGATAACGTCTGAGCGGATAACGAAAGCACAGTTGCCCTAAAGCCGGCTCCTCTGATTGTTCAATCTCTACTGCCATCAAATCCCACTTTCCGAGAGCAACCTTGCCTGCTTATGCAAAACTATATGATTACAGCCTGATTGGCAAGGGTAGCTCTCAATAGTATTGCCACCGGAACAGCTGTGTTCCATTCAGCCGGGAAGCACTTACCAGGGCAGAATTACATCAAACTGGATGGGCACAAGTGATTAATCGGGCAGCCAGGACAGTTAGGATTGCGGGCATAGCAGCAGCGCCTGCCATGCCAGATGATTGTAATTGACAGTTTGGACCAATCCTGACCGGGGAAACGGCTCTGCAGGTCAAGCTCAATTTTATTGGGATCTTCAGCGGCTGACAGCCCTAACCTTGCCGACAGCCGGGACACATGAGTGTCGACTGTCCAGCCAGGTACACCGTGAGCAACGCCTAATACAGCATTAGCAGTTTTTCTCCCTACGCCAGGCAAACTGATAAGCTCGGGCACAGTGCGCGGAACCTTACAAGCAAATCGTTCGACAAGAGCAATAGCACAGGACTGAATATTCTGCGCTTTAGCATTGAAAAAACCTGTCGGTCGGATAATCTCTTTAATCTCATCCAGCGAAGCTGCAGCTAGAGCTTGTGGCGTACCAAAGCGACTGAAAAGAACTGGTGTGACCTTATTGACCATGACATCAGTGCACTGAGCCGAGAGGATGACAGCTATCAAAAGCTGAAAGTCATCGCCAAAAGTAAGCTCGCACTCGGACTCTGGATAAGTTTGACAAAGTCGGTCTATCATCTCCTGAGCTTGCTCGCCAGACACAAGCTTGCCACTGGAGGCTGACTGCGAGACGGACTTATTCTTTTTCTTGCCAATCGGCATTCATATCTCCTTTCAGCTGGCAGAACTCTGGCACCGCTGGCGACAAATCTTTCGGTTGATGAGCCGAGCGTGATTCTCCGGTGAGCCTGGCACCATATGGAACAGACTCAACTACAAAACAATCGATGCCTGACCTACTGCTCAAATCTGCACTCTGCGGCTCTTCTGCGACGACGCCCTGGGAGCGCGCGCCTGAATCAATCTCTCCAGTGAGCTTATCTCCAACGGCACAGGCAGTCAAACGATCAGGCATCAAAGCACAAAGAGTAGGACCTTTACCTGTAATATGGCAGCTCAAAGCGCCAAGATCGAGAAGCTTTTGCCGCAGGACAGCCAATTCGGGGTAATGAGCAAATACAACCGGCTCAAAAGCATTGCCAAGAAAGCCAGACAGGCTCTCCAGATTGCCTGATTGCAAAGACTCAACTGCGGACTCTATATCCGGATGTACTGCCGGACCAGCAAACTCATCGAAGGCGTTGTAAGCCCAGGAAGTAGCAATGGAGAGCTCTTGTGGTTTGACCAGCAGAAAAGATCTCTTCGCTATGCTCTTTAGCTGTTTAAGGTCATCACCGACGCCGCGACCAACACAGGTTCCACCTTCCAGACAAAAAGGCACATCTGCACCTAATTTGCTTGCTAAAACAAGCAGCTCTATTCTGGCTAAAGGCAGACCAAAAAAGTAGTTGAGGGCCAGAAGAGTGGCTGCAGCATTACCACTGCCACCAGCCAAACCAGCAGCAACTGGAATATTCTTCTCTACGCAGACTTTCATCTCAACTCTCGGTCTTTCAGGCAGAGTCTGCAAAAACAGTTCTGCTGCTCTGACAATGATATTAGAACTGTCAACAGGGAAAGATGTGTCTACTGATTGCCTCTTGCTGACAATAGTGATAGATGTCTGGTCAGAGTGAGACAGTGCAAAGTGAAGCTCATCTTCCAGATCGACTGCCTGATAAATTGTGGACACCTCATGGTAGCCACCAGCTGCGGAGCCGACAATATCTAAAGCCAGATTAACTTTAGCTGGAGCCCGAGCAGTTATTTCATGCACTGTGAGACACCTTGTGCTGCGTCTCGACACTGCACTGTCTGTCGCCTATAAGGCTGGAAAAGGCATCACAAAGGCGAGCAAACTGCTCCAAGGAAAGCCGCTCCGCCCTTATCTGCGGATCCATCTGAAGGTTCCGGAATACAGCAGACACCTCATCTTGAGTCAGTGACAAAAAAGAAAGATTGTTGCGAAACATCTTTCGTCTGGAGCGAAAACCTGCCTGAACCAGCTGCCGGAACAACCGCATATTCTGGCAAGTCACAGCCGGAGCTCGCCTGACATCAAAAGCAACTACTGCCGAGTCAACCTGTGGGACCGGGAAGAAGCTCCCAGCAGGAACAACATCAATAAGAGTTGGGATTGAATAATAATTGACCAGAATAGAAATCTGACTGTAGTCCTCTGTACCAGGAGCGGCAATAAAACGCCGCGCCACTTCAAGCTGTACTGTCAGAACAACTCTGTCAATTTCGCCTACCCATGGCGAAGGTTTGTCGAGTTCTCCGAAAAGGTGAGCAATTATTTTAGAAGTAATTTGATAAGGGACATTGCCAGCAACCTTAAGTTTGCTTCCGGAGCTAAGATGTCCGGTTAGCTGACACAGGTCATAAGCGAGAAAATCACCATGAACAAGGTGGACATTGCCAATCTGCTCCTGCTCCAATTGAGCCAATACAGCAGCATCCAGCTCGACGGCTGTGACCTCAGCTCCTGATGCTGCCAGATAAGCAGTGAGAAAGCCCAAACCAGGACCTATCTCGAGGACATTGTCTTGCGGAGTCAAAGTCAGTGCTGCAGCAATACGCTCCAACTGGTCAGGATCAACTAAAAAATGTTGTCCTAGCTGTTTCTTAGCATGAAACTGTTTGGCCAGTCTTAAAAGACTGTCGGCTGTGTAGTCTGGGCTCATTTATTTTGTCACTTCAAGCGACCTGGACGTCGGGTCGCCGCCTTCTTTATCGCGGGCAGAACCTGCACCATTTTCACCAGCAGCTGCCTCCAGTTGATCACAAGAACCATGAATCAGGCGTAGCTTAATAATACGATGCCTGTCAGCCTCCTCCACCCAGAGTGTGTAGCTGTCGTTTCCAACATGATCTCCGGCTTGAGGCTCATGCCCTAAGCAGCCAAAAACATGCCCTCCGATTGTTTGAAACTCTTCATCCTCAATGTGCAGCCCCAACTCTTCATTTGCTTCTTCCAAAGAGAGTTTGGCATCAAGAAGATAACTGCCATCATCTTGCTTAGCAATATAGACCTGATCAGCTTCATGCTCGTCAGCAATCTCGCCCACCAGCTCTTCAATTAAGTCCTCAATTGTAACCAGTCCGGAAGTACCGCCATATTCATCAACCACAATGGCCATATGTGTCTTTGTCTTCTTGAACTCAGTAAGAAGACCACCTACCTGCTTATTCTCAGGCACTATAAGAACATTGCGCACCAGATTTTTGACTGTATTATCACCACCTTGCTCAGTCATAGCCCGCAAGCAATCTCTAATATGAACTGCACCAAAAATAGAATCGATATTCTGTTCATAGACTGGCAGGCGGGACAAACCATGATTTAGCGCCAGGTCAAGAAATTCTTTAACTGTGGCACCGGCGGTAATACAGACCATATCAGTGCGAGGAGTCATAACTTCACTGGCATGTGTTTCAGAGAAATCGAAGACACTGTGGAGCATCTCCTCTTCTTCCTCCTCAAGCACTCCCTCCTCCTGGCTGGCAGACACCAGCATCTTCAGCTCCTCTTCTGTATGAACGAAGTGGTGGCGTGGCGGATCTTTCACCTTGAAAAGACGAAGGATAAAGCTGCTTATACCGTCAAGCATGACAACTATCGGCGAAGTTAACCAGCACCAGCAGTCCATAGGCCAGACAGCTTTCAGTATCACAGACTCAGCTCGCTGAAAAGTCAAAGTCTTTGGCAGCAGTTCGCCAAAAAGTGTCTGCAAAAAAGCTGTAACTGAAAATGCAGCAATATAGCAGCCGACACGCACTGCTGGTGCAAGTACATGAGTCATGCCGGCAGTAAAGCTAAGTTGTGAGGCCAGCCAAGCCAGATCGTCGGCAAACACATGCTCGCCAATTGCTCCTAAAGCAAGTGTGTCCAGAGTGATACCAAGCTGGCAAGCTGAAATAAAGCGATCAGGAGTATTAAGGTGCCGTCTGACTACAGCTGCAGTCTTGCTACCTTCTTCGACAAGCTGGTCGATACGTGTCCTGCGAATACGAGCCAAAGCCATTTCAGACGCAACGAAAAAGGCGTTGATGGCGATGAGGAGCGGAAATAGTAGAAGCTCAAAAATAGTATTTACAGTGCTGTATCTCCGAGATACAGCGTCCCCCTGAGTAGCAACCTAAATTACCTGTAGAAAAGCTGGCTGGTACTCATGAGCACCGGCCAGCACAATAACATCTAATAAAGAGCAGCAACTCCAATTCCTTACTGACCACCTTTGAGGAGGGTCGTCGGAACCAGAGATATCGTTAGTGCTTTGCTGATCTTCCATGTCGTTAACTGTCTGACAGACGAGCCAGACACCCGTATGTGATCTTATCACACAGTGAAGAACAGACTGATGCTCCAGGCGAGTTGTCAAGGCACAATTCCAAGCCAGGCGGCTCTTTGCTTCTTGCATGCGATAATTCCGACAATGGACGGCAAGCAGGTGGCAACAAGATGTTATTTAAAAGGAACAAACTCTTCAGCCTGCTACTGGCAGTCATACTGACAGGAGCTGCCAATTTCTCCAGTTCAGCCGCTGAGAATAAATCAGCAGCTGATGCGCCTCGTCAGGACTTACCCACTCAGATAGCCTCCATAATAAACGTCAGGAGCCTCCAAGCAGCAGCCACTTCATTTACAGCTGCTTCAAGCTCACTTCTGAGCACCAGTGGCATCCAGGCAAGCAGCGGAATAGCATCTACATTCGGCTCTGCCAGTTGGAGAAATTCAACATTCTCTTGGCTACCAGCACTTCAGCATGAGATCCCGGACACAGTTCAAGCAGCTGCTGACAACGGCTGCAATACAGCTCGACATGGTCTGCAGCTAGCTAAAGACAGATCTGCCTGGCTTTACCAGTCACTGTTTCATATTTATAAACAGCTCAACTCTCAATCGCCAGTTAGTAGCATGTCAGGGCAAAAAGCGCGGTTTGGCTTTTCTGGCAACACAACTCAAAGCAATCTCAAAGACAAAGAGCCATCCGGCTGCCAAACAGATTAATACGCAGCCAACTCGGCAGATCAATCTTGCCCCTTTGTGGCTCCCCAGACCTGGGCTGCCAGCGTGGCAGCCAGCACCTCAGAAATAAAGATGGTCGACGGCAGGAAGAAAATGCCTATGACACTAAAAACAGGCAGGATTACAGCAGCTGCCTGAATACCTGTAGCCAGCAGCCAGGCCTGAATAAAAGAGGCCGGGTCCCGCCTGACACGGCGAATTGCTTCAAGAAAAGCAAAACCAGCGGTGACTCTCTCTTCGGCAGCAAAATTTACCATTAAGAACCGGGTAAAGAAGCTTACTGCGCCCCAGACAAAAATGACAAGCAAGCTCGACGTGAGCGCCCAGCCGAGAAACTGATGATTTAACGCCTTAATAGCACCGCTGCCGAATCCGGCTATGACACACAACGTTATTGTCGAGACAACAATAGTGGCAAACCCAAATTGAATCACCAGCCAGGTCAGCCCGGAGACGAACAGGTCTAACCAGTTCTCCCAGACAGGCAGCTTGGCGTCTCGATCAATCAGTTTGGAGCGAGCTACCCGCAATATATAACCGTTGCTTACAGCAAGAAATGCAAAAACAACAGGTCCACAAAAAGGGCTGGAGAGCAGCAGGACAAAAGCAACTGCATTGAGAGTCCCACCGATGCCTGTCTTAAACATCCAGTCAGGATCTTGGAAGTACCCTTTAAGAGCACAATCTGGGTCTAGCTGTCTGGTCATTGAGAACTCTCTGCGCGAACGTTACTGGAGGCAAGATGCTGCCACGAACCGGATAATGTGTCCAGCTCTTGCCACTGACCCAGGCGAGTCAGAGAGTGGCGGTCAGTCATATTGAAAGTAACAGGAGTGATTGAAATTTGTTTTTTTCTTAAAGCGCAAACATCCGACCCTTCAACCTCTCCTTCCTCCACTACATGCCCTGTCAGCCAGTAATAAGCCTTGCCTCTAGGATCGAGCCGCTTTTCGAAAGTGTCATTGTAAAGGCGTACACCTAACTCAGTTATTGCCACACCAGCAATCTCGTCAGAAGGAAGGTTAGGCACGTTTACATTGAGTAATGTTCGCCTGGGCAGATGAAAGGTGCTCATGAGTTTAGAGAGCTGGCTGGCAAACTCGGCAGCAACCTCATAATACTTTGGGCTACGCTCTCCCATACTCATGGCTATGCTTGGAATTGAAAGCAGAGCCCCTTCCATAGCAGCAGAGACTGTACCGGAATAAAGAACATCTCCACCCAGATTAGGTCCGGCATTAATTCCAGAGACTAAAAGATCTGGCATCCCGTCCAGCAAAGCACAGACAGCAAACTTAACACAATCGGATGGGGTGCCGGTGGTAGCCCAGGCACCGGCAATGTTTTCACCCATAGGCACATGCCCAACTCTTAACGGCTCGTTCAAAGTCAAACTGTGCCCGGTTGCCGAGCGTTCCCTGTCTGGAGCAACGACATATACTTCATTGCCAGGATCCTCAGCCAGCCGCCTGGCCAGCACACGGATACCGCGCGCATGAATGCCGTCATCATTAGACACCAGTATTTTCAAATTACACCTCCGGGCACGTCGGTCAAGAGAAGATTCTATAGGATGTTGCGATCAATAAGATAAACAAGTAGTATGCCTTTTAGTCAGGCGCGCCTGACCTTATCTATGAGCACATTTTCATTTGGAGTAGTTGATGTTCAAAAGATTCGGTGAAGCAGCAATGCAGGTCATGCATGCAGCTGCCGCTGATAGCGAGCGTTTTAGCAGTCCGGTTGTCGGCACGCAACATCTTCTCCTGGGACTGACACGATCATCAGATTGCCTGGCAGCCAGAGCGCTGGAGTCGATGGGTGTAAATGTGAAGAGTGTCAGCAGCGAACTGCAGCAGATTAATGCACCAGTTGAAGCAGCTTCCACCGGTCTTGATCCTAGATCATCTTTTATTGAATATGAGGTGCAACCTGTATACAGCGATCTAGCCCAGGAAGCTTTAGGCAGGGCCAAGGATCACTGCCGCTATTTCGGCGAGGTCGAGCTCAAGCCAGAACATATCCTCCTGGCAGTTGTGGACGTCGACAAATCAGGGGCAGTCAAGATTCTCGAAGAGCTCGGCGCCAACTTGAGCTTTTTGCGCAGACATGTCATGCACCTGATGGCAAAACAGTACTCGTCAAATCAGACAGTACAGCCGCTTCGCACAGCACTTGTCACCAGTCTCACTGATCTCATAGATAGCAATCTGGAGTGTGCACGCTCACTGGCTACACTCGCCCGCCGCAGCAGTTGCCGAGTTGCAGGGCTGCCTGAGCGCCGCGAGATTGTCCATATGGTCTTGACCGGCTATATGCCAGATCTGCTGTGCACACAGGTGGCTTTTCAAAGACACCTGCTGCAAGAAGCGTTGAAACTGCTCGAACAACGCACCGGCCCCCTCGAGCAGGAGTCTACAGCTACAATAGTCTCAAACAGCGCCCAGCATCTCCGCCTTGAAGTACGCAATACAATTGAATATCTCTGGAGCAACGAGTATAAGCTTCTTGATCAAATGTTGAACGATGCTGAACACGACCTCATAGGCTCTGTCATTGAAGACCTCTGGTGGGCTCACAGCGAGGAGATTGCACTGCATGAGCTGTTTGACGAGGCTCTAGAAGACCATCGCCGCAAGCAGCTTTTATCCTTGCAAAAACGACGCCTTGAGATAGCCCACCGCTTGACTAAACTGCGCATCCGCCTGATTGAAACTGTGCAGCAATGCTTCCGCAGCCGCTCCAATCCGGCGTAAGCTTCCTTGACAGACGCCTAACCAGTCAGCGCAAAACAAACGGACATTTAGTGCAGAAAGCCTTGGCCAGCCTCACCGGCAGACCTTTGATGTCAAATCCTTCTTGCACACTGGCTCGCACTGCTTTTCCACAATAAGGGCAAGGCAGTCCGCGAGCACCTTCAAGGATGTTCGCTGCCAGGCGCTTCTCTGCAGCATAAAGTTCAAAACTGTCCGAAGTAACAGTGCGCACCTCCACCTCTTCGAGCAAACCTGGTTCTACAGACAGAGCTTTGGAAAGGAGTTGCCGATCTGTTGCAGAGAGCCAGCTTTCAAAACCGGCTTCAATCTCCTCAATACGTTTGTGAGGAAAACGCGACAGTTCGGAAAGATCACGTACTGTCAGATTGCGAAATTCGCGCAACTGGGAGACACGCTGAGCTAAAGTTGGCGCCAGCGGTAAATTAATTGGTAACGGTTGGACCTGTCGCATCTGTAATAATCACTCCGCCTGCCTGATGAGACCTAGTGCCAGTACTTCAGGAGCACATCGATCCCGAAGCTAATAGTCATTAGCTAGAGTCAATTATGCAGCAGTCAAGCACCGCCTGACTACTTAAGAGTTGAGAATTACAGATCTCGCTAGCTAAGCCACCAACCGATGATATCATAAATGAGTGTCTGCTCCTTCAATGAATCGCCGCCGCAGCCCCGCCAGCACAGGCGGAGTACCCGGACTCAAGCCGGCACTTTTAACTGCGGCAGCTTTTCGTCAGACACTGCTCAAACTGAGTCAGAGGCTGACCAGGCAAGAGCGGGAGTTTGCAGTCATCGCCCTTAATATTCTTGAATATGACACTGTGCGCACCTCATTAGGAGAGGCTGCAGCCGAGCAGCTCAACAACCTGGGAAGAGATCTCTGCCTTGCCAATATCCGCGGTGCTGATCGGTTGTGCAACCCTCAACCAGGACACTTCTTGATTGTAATGCCTGATTCATCAGAACAAAGTGCCGCCGCTGCAGTTGATCGTCTCACCAGATTAATAGCTGATGCTAAAACCCACTTTAAACATACTCAATTGCGGGCTAGCTGCTCTTCTCGTGCTGCCTACTGTCAGCTGTCAGGCTGTGATCCTGAAGCGATGCTGTTAGAAGTTGGCTATCGTTTTGACGAACCGGACAACCTTGAATATATTCATCAACCTTCTGCAAGCGGTTCGCCAACCGGCTTCAGAGGAGCATTCTCCTCCTGGGTGTCACGATATGACAATCTGCAACCGCAACGAGAGACAGTTATCAATGAATATCTTATACAGACACGGCTGACAGCCGCAGATATCTGGAGCGGACAGCCGGTGCAAATTAAGGTCACACGGCTTGCAAGCGGTAGAGAGTTTGACGAGGCAACCCTTGATCTCATACTCCGACGCACCAGAGTATTGCAAACTGTTGATCACCCCGGGATTGCAGCTACAACAGATTTCCATATCAAGGATAAGCAGCAACTGTATCTGGTCGGCAAACTACAAAGTGCTCCCAGTTTGCAAAGCTTTATCGCCTCGCCCAGCCAGGTGACCCAGCCACAACTGCTTGATTGGGGAACACAGATGTGCAACAGTTTGATTTACTTACAAACTGTGATGCCGCCGGTAATACCACCAGCTCTGAGCCCCAATCTTTTCATAGTGGACAAAGCAACACGTCTTATCCTGGTCGATTATGAAATTCCTTATCTTTTCCCGCTCTGGCACCATGCCGCTGCAGTCTCAAGCGAAGAGATGCAAGCCGTAGCACAGGGCAGACCTATTGCTGCATACAACCCGATTATCCGCAGTTTTGCTTCTGTGATGGCGTCTATTGCCAG
This sequence comes from uncultured bacterium, assembly GCA_903835185.1. Taxonomy (GTDB): domain Bacteria; phylum Cyanobacteriota; class Vampirovibrionia; order Obscuribacterales; family Obscuribacteraceae; genus CAILLX01. Next base: position 18,069 of record CAILLX010000059.1, read on the forward strand.
GGCATCCAGGCAGTGCGACAAGAGGTTGACCGACATGCTCAATCGGCTACAGGAAGACGCGCTACCCGCTGAGCTCAATACAATCTACAAAGTTAGATCGGCTCTTAAAGAGTTGAGTGAGCCACCAAAAATAGACGAGAGGTAAGCTTGTGTTGAACTTTCAGCGATTGATGCCACAAATTGCCGAGGTCGGTCAAAACAGCATCGCTGAACGCCAGCAGCTTGCGGAAACCATCAAGCGTGCTATCGAGACTTTTAATGCCTGCGGACTCAAGAGCACAGCCACAGCCGCCAGACTTGACCAGAGCCGCAGCCTGACCAGCTTCCCTGTAGCTTGCCCAATCGAGCCGTTTGGAGCCCAACTTGCAATTCAAGCAGGCAATAGACCAGCCACAGTAGTGGCAGTCGATGGCTCGCAAGTGATGCCTAGCCACCACGAGATTTACAGCTGTTTCTTAATCAATATAGGCACAACAGTTATCTCGTATGGATCACAACATCCGCCGTCTCTGGAGAGCCAGCCAACTCTTTTTCACAGACAAGCCGACCTGTATCCAAAGGTGGATGGGCAGAGAATCCATGTCGATGAGTTGTATGTCTCACTGGAACGACACATCTTAGAACTCGAGACAGCTGCTGCACAAGCACTCTTGGCTCTGAAGCGCGACCTACCGTGTCTGGTGCTCCTCGATGGCTCTCTTATTCCCTGGTCTCTCGAAAAGATGCCCGAAAGTTATTGCCAGGCATTTCTAAACCGTGCTACAGCTGCGCTAGAAGCTTTAAGGCAAGCAGATATTCCGCTTCTAGGCTATATCAGTCACAGCCGCAGTGCAGATCTCATCAACTGTTTGCGTGTATGCATCTGCCCGTACAAGATAAGTAACTGCAAGCAGTTCTGCCACACCTTAAGTGAAGATGAGTACCCCTGCGCCCAGGTATGGCCCCTGGCAGACCGGCTACTGCTCGAGGGCATCCTGCCTTACCGGAGCCGCACTGCCTCACTCCTAGCCGACACAAATTCAGTCCGCTGGCTGCCGGCGCCTCAGCAAACATGCTTTATCTATCTAAACGTCGGCTCCGAAATAGCACGCCTTGAATTTCCGCACTGGCTGGCAGACAATCCGGATCTCCTTGACTGGGCATGCCAGAGGGTACTTGAGCAGGTCGAGAAGGGTTTTGGCTATCCTGTCTGCCTTACAGAGTCCCACTTGCAGGCGGTAGTCAAAGCTGCCGACCGCAACAGATTCTTCAATCTGCTTGACGAGCACCTCAATGAAGCAGTGTGTGGAAAGTTCCACATCAGTCCGAAAGAGAGCAGCAAACGCCGCAGTTTTATTTAATCCCTGAGTGCTGACCAATTATTCTTTTCAGTGTCATTCTGAACTGGCTTAATCAAAACCAGTTCAACCTTTCCAAGCTTAAAGAGAGCATCTAAGCTGAGCAGAGCATCATGCACTCGAGATCCAGCCACAAACACTCCATTGGTACTGTTGAGATCTTTTATATAAACATACGATCCATCAACATAAATGCGGGCGTGAGCGCGCGATACAGATAGATCTGTCACAACTATATCGTTTTCAAATCCGCGCCCAATCTTGTTTTCACCTTCCTTAAGCCACCAGGCACGTCCTGATGCAGGATGAAAAAGCTGGAAAGAGCTGTGGTTGAACCCCGGTTTACGCTGCCCGGCGCCCAGAGGAGCATTAATCGCCTCCGGCGATATTCCAAATCTCTGACCGCTTAATGCTGACATACCACCCAGCCCATTGCCTCCCGTCTCTTGAATTATGCCCAAAGATGTCAGCAGCCATGCATAAGTTTGCTAATAATTTTTAATTATCCAACTTGGCTAAGTCTCAGATTTTGCTACCCAAGCCAACACTGCTTTGTAGCGTATGTTAAAATCCCGGCCTGACCTGGTAAGACAGTCAGGAAGGAGTAGTTGGTGCCAGCAGTCGCTGAGTCGTTCAAATCAGGTAAGTTGAGTAGAATTGCTGACAAAGTAGCCAGCGGCGCACGCTTGTCGCCCGGCGATGCTTTAGAGCTTTACGACTGCGCAGATCTGCCACAGATAGGCAGACTTGCCGAGCTAGCCAGGCAACGCCAGGCAGGAGCCGGACAGGAACAGTTTGTCTATTACATACACAACATGCACATAAACCCCACCAACTATTGTGCTGAAACCTGCCGCTTCTGCTCTTATGCCAACCCGCGCGAGCAATCTAAGGCTTACCACTGGTCAGTCGATCAGGTCATTGCGGAAGCACACAAAGGGGCACGACTTGGCATAGCTGAAATTCACCTGGTGGGCGGACTGCACCCTGCCTGCAATCTGGACTATTACTTAGATGTGCTGCGCCGCTTAAAAAAAGAGCTTCCACATATTCATATCAAAGCGCTCACTGCTGTTGAGATTGATTATTTATCCAGACTATCCGGTTTAAGCAGCAATGAAACTCTGATGGCGCTCAAGGAGGCAGGGCTGGACTCTATGCCAGGCGGTGGTGCTGAAATCTTTGCTCCCGCAGTGCGAAAAGCCATGCTTGTCAAAAAGACTCCTCCCTCAACCTGGCTTACGATTCACGGTATCGCTCACAGCCTGGGAATAAGATCAAACGCCACAATGCTCACAGGCATAGGTGAAACAGCAGCAAATAAAGTTGATCATATGATTATGCTGCGTGAACAGCAGGACAAGTCTGGTGGTTTCATGTGCTTTATTCCGCTTAAATGTCACTATCAGGGCACAGATCTGCTGCCTGAGGTGACTCCGCCCAGCGAAGCTGACCTGCTCAAAGACATCGCCATCTCAAGAATCTTGCTGGACAACTTTGCCCATATTAAAGCTTACTGGATTCAACTCGGTGCACAGCTGGCTCAAAAAGCACTCTCTTTTGGCGCAGACGACATGGACGGCACTATTCAGGAAGAGAAGGTTACACATGCAGCAGGAGCTACAACCCCTCTGCAACTGGCTGCCCAGCAGATTGAAAGCCTCATTGTCCAGGCTGGTTATGTGCCTGTAGAGCGCGATACTGTCTACAACATAGTCAGGATTGGCAACAGCTCAACGGCTAAGGCATAAGATCAACCACCGGTAATGAGCTGGACAATCTAACCATCTGACCGCTGCGCAACAAATTTTGCTCTCCAGGCATCACGTTCATCTCTAACACGGGCATAGTGCAACTGCACTTCTTCGTCAGAACCCAAGCCAAGTCGCTCTTTGGCAGTCAAGCCCACAAATGTTCCATATCGCCATGCCCACCAGCTAGGCAGCCCTGAATGAGTTAACAGGTTCTCGGTTAACGCAGTCACTTCGCGTGCTGGAGTAAACGGCTCATCCCTTTTCACCTGCTTGCTAATGGCTGTGCCGGCTCTGGTATAGCCTACAGATCTGCCAGGAATGTCAGGAAAGTCTCCCAATGAATGCACAATATTGCGATCGTTCCAATCAAGCAGCGCCTTGTATCTCCCTTCACTCTTCAATAATCTTGCATCTACCATCGGATCAATAGTCGGGTCTATGACTCCTATACGATCAAGAATCTGTCCTACATATCCTGTATCGATAACAAATGATTTTGGTGGCACCTCATTAAGCCAGAACTGCTCAGTTTGCGCCTCACCTATTTGCAGCCTGCTCCAGAGGAAGTAAACAACATCGCGTCCCTCTGACCGTAACAGCGGCACCAGAGGTTTGGTCCCCCTGCCTAGCAGCACAATAGTTCGCTCTGGCGGAATTTCTTTCAATATTTCAGTTGCAATACGCTTTATATGCCTTTCCGGCAATGTCATACGCGAATCGTCAGGACGATCAATAAGTGACTGCACACCAGCAGGTGGCACGCTTTCTGCTCGGCTGCGAGCCTCTTGCGTCAGTCTCTGGACATCTGCATCTGATAAGTTTGTGTTTCTCTGAATATGCTCACTTACCAGATCAGCGAGATAAGGACCTTCTTTGAGATTGCGCAACTTACCGAGCAGTGACGGAATGCTGGCTCCACCTGCATTTGCTGAATCGATTAATCGCGAGGCAACCTCATCAGGAAACAATCTCAGCTTGATATGATTGCTAAGACGTTCTGCCGCGCCTTGCGCATCAGCAATAGTTTCGATTAGTGCCGAACGGCTTGCAGGCTGGGCAGCTACAAATGTGGACACGTCAAGAAGATTTACTTTGCTGAGCTTACCGCTTACCAGGCTTTGCATTGCCTTTTGACTTAAGGCTCCGGACAGAGTGTCCAGGCAATCGAAGCAAAACGGACTCACCTTTTTGGCTGTATATGGATCATCAAGCAAACGCTCCAGAAGAGGCAGCCGTCCTGCCGGATCAGTCTGCACGAACTGGTTTAAGCGTGACAGGCAGCTGTCATGCAGCTTAAGGTTGACAGCCTTTTGAAATGTTTGCGAGCCTTCTGGGAAATAGCTCTGCAGCTGCTCCAGCTTTGGCAGGTAAAAGCAATCGAACTGACTTGATGTAGAGTTGCTTGCCAATAGAGAATCAATGAGCGCCACACGACTGGGGGGACCTGCAGCAACAAAAGCCTCCAGTCGACTCACATCCCAGTCGCGGAAGGCCTTGCCAAGTTTAGCCAGTGTATCAACACTTAGACCTGCTCTGGCAGGCGTTTGAGTACATGTTCCTTCCTTCTCCGACAGGACCGCTGCGTCAGTGCCCCGCCCTGTAACCAAGCATTTCAGATTGCCATCACCTGTGGTATTGCCATTCAGTTGATCAAACGATTGATCAGACACTTTCGGCGCGGACATTTCATTCAATTTGACAGTATTACCATTGTTGGCTAAGTTTGATTTCACTGAAGAACAGTTGGTCACCGGATGCTCCCAGAGCTGATGCTTGATACCGAAAGCTGCCCCTACAAGAGATGTGGAGTAGATTGATCTAGCCAACTCAGGTACAGTTGCTGAGCGTCCATAGTGCATGACAGTTTCATACTCAGCTGAGATAGCACCGGCAGGCATACCAGAAAGCATGCCGCTTGCCACTGAGTTGGACAGAAGACTAGATAATCCTGATGCTCTGACTGCAGCTGTCTTTGACAGGCAAGCCAGCCCCAGACTGGTTGCAGTCATCGTAGTAAACATGGCGGCACCACCGACTCCATTAAGCAAGCGTTGATTCCAGAAGTGGTTGTCACCTCCGTCACAAGGTTTCAAGAGAGAATCAGTTATCAATCCAGTTGCAGCAGACTCCTTGATAGAAAGTCCTATCGCTGCTCGCTCCGACAAAAGCCCTGCTTTTCCCATGACAGCTGCGGGCATTAGCTTTGACTTGACCAGTCCGCTGACCACAAACAGCGGTACCAATCCACCGAGTGCCGCACCTAACGTTTGAGCATGCCATGTGGCAATTCCGAAAAGAGATTCGTGCCGGCTCATATACTCTGTCTTTTGAGCCAAATGTGAGCCCACTGTGTGATCAACAATCTGCGCCACTGCTGAAACCGGTTGCTGAAAAGCTGAATAAGCTGCAGAGTGCAGAAACTCACAAACAAATCCGTTGCCTTCCGGTGTCTTGGCAGCGGAAGCAGAATCTAAACCTTTGTCTCGTATCTGTCTAACAGCCATTGCAGTCGGCAAACCGTGAAAGTTACCACCTGGTAATTTAAGCTTATGTATATATGAATTACATTGGGGAATCTACGCATCAGTGGGAGGAACCGCGCTAAAGCACAGTCTTTCCAATTAGACCCGGGAAGCTGCCTGCTAGCAGCGCCATTTACAAAGGCAGCTTGTATTTAAGCGCAGCCTTCTTGCCATCTGTTATAAATTGACCTGCGCCCAGTTCTTGGCGCGTTGAACGACAAGCTTCACTTGCTGCCCTGGCGCTTTGTGTGCCAGAGCTGCGTTCAAATCGCTTGTGTTTTTAATAGCTGTTCCATCCACAGCCCGAATGATATCACCACGCTGCAGACCGGCTCGTAACGCTTTACTGGCCAGACCAATTGTAGTAATCATGACACCACCGGTAGTTGTTTTCCCAAGAATGCCAAAGCTGGCCATAGCAGCTCCGTTGCCTGGTGGGCAAGCCGGTGTCAAGGCGTTGAAGTTAGCAGCTAAGTTAGCCTGCTCGCTCGACTGACTGCTAGCTGTCTGGTTTGCCTGTGCACTTGCCGCCCGGGAAGCTTGCTGCGGCGTTGCTACTGAGGCACCGGGCTGGGACAGCGACTCATCGGCTTGCAGCTTTTGATAAGCCTGCTGATAGCGTGGATCGCCTGGCTTAATCTGGCATGCCTCCTGGTAATAAGCAAGTGCACGCTGCGGCTGCTTCAACACAAGAAAGATTGTCCCCAGGTTGTACTTAACCAGAGCCTGGTGTGGTGCTTTTTTGTCTAAGAGCTTGTACATATCAAGCGCTGCTAGATACTCTCCTCTCTTGAAAGAAGCATTAGCATTTTCTGCCAGCCGGCTAAGCTCGGCGCGCTGAGCCATAGCAGCCTGCTTGCTGTTTGCTTTACTATCAGCAGCAACAAAGGCCTCTTTATACTCTTTATTGTTTGGGCAAGCTCGCAAAGCTTTCTGGTAGCTTGCAGCAGCTTCAAAATAGCTACCTTGAGACTCTTCTATCACTCCCAGGCTAAAGTGTGCCTGAGCGTTAGAAGCGTCAAGGCGAATGACCTGCTCAAACTTATCGGAAGCCTCTTGAGCTCGTCCGGCACGCCACAGTTCAACACCAGAGGCAAGTAGACTTGTAATCTCTTGATCCTTAACCGCCCTGACAGCTACTCTAGCTCGATTAATTGCACAGTCCTGCTCGTCAGGTTCTCCTGCCTCTGAGTCTTTCCGAACAGATGCTTCCTTCTTGCTCGGCGACGGCACCGCCTGATCAGCTGTCACCGCTGAATCTGACTCATTTGTAGCTTGAGCAAAAGGATTAAGCGGAGCATTTTGGCTCTCAAGAAGACGTTTAATTCGCTCTGCTTCGCTACCTGCAAAAATATCGCCGAAGACCCGTTTTTCAAGACGACTAAGCCTGGAAGCGACCTGCTCCTGGCTATAAGTTTTAAAAAACAAGCGCTCTTCCAGTTTGGACAAAGCTGCCGTATTGCTGGGTGCTGCCACACAGATTGCAGAGGCAGCAAAGAGCCAACAGACCAGGGTAAGAGCAGCAATTATTGCTATGTTCCTTTTAAGCCGGCAAGATTCTGTCCACCCGGCAGTCTGGAAGATATTTCGCCATTGCCAAACCGCCTGACAGATCATAGTGTACGCAACGGACAACAACTGTTTCAGTCCAGCATCTTGACAGCTCAACTGCCAGCAAACAGTTGGTCTGGTAGTTTTCTTATGCTGCCACGGCAGGCAGCTTAGCGACTGTTGCTGACCCATTTTTTCACGATCTCCATCGGGAATCCTTGCCCAAAGCTACCTGGTTGAAAGTCTTGCTCCCCACGCTGGCGCGGATGAGACTGCCAACCTTGCACTAGAGTCAAACTAATACGCCGAGTCCCAGCAGGGAAAGGAGCAATCGGCTGGCAGAGAAGTAGCGCCTGGGCCTGCAGCCGGTCATAAATGGCAGCGCCTGAACTTTGTTTGAGAGTGACGTCAGTGATAGCACCGTTAGGATAGCAAGTAAACTGAAGCAAACAAGATCTACTTGTATTGAATTGAAGTCCAGCTGTCTCTTCCATTGTCTTCAGGTTATAGAACCAGTGATCAGCAAGCTGGCTTATCCAGCGCGACCAGTCAACCCCGTACTCTGCAATTGAAGCGGACGGTTGCTCCTGAGATGCCTGACCTGACAGCTTTGCTTGCACTGGCATTGCAGCCTGTCCAGCTTCTAGACTAAAACGACCAGGATTAGGTGTTATTGCAGCAGGAACAGCAGCCAGATCGCTGCGCGACAGCTGCATACGCCCGGCTGTACTGGACTGTGGTAATTCATCATCCTTGACTGCTTTCAATGAAAACTGCTTGCTCAAACCCGCAAAACGCTCATCGGCAGCAAACACGCTTAAGGTACCTGAAACAAGTAGCAGAGCTGCCAGTAACAGGCAGCTTGTTGGTGAAGACACAATGGCAGACCTGAAGAGATTCATCTATTTCACTGGGTGTAAGAGTGGGGGCGATGCTGCAAAGTCCGGCTAGCAACTCAATATAGGAAATTTTGCCTGCCGTGTAACTGGTGAAAGTACGTAGGCGGCTGGCACAAACACGCACCCTTGTCAGTACACATGCTTTAATCGCCTGGCTGGACACTACAAATGAACTTCTGCCAGGTACAGTACGTATACTTTATGAGCAGGCAGACACTGATAGACTGAACTAAGCAACTATAAGAAGATGGATTTCTTAAGCGACGAAGAGCTAGCTTACTGGCTGGCATTTGATCAATTGAACGGTGCTGGTCTGGGCGCCAGCAAGGTTCGCACTATCTGCGAGCGTTTGGGTAGCGCAGAGCGCGGCTGGAAGGCAAGCAAGTCTATGCTCAAATATATAGAAGGGCTTACTGAACAGGTCATTGACAAGTTTCTAGCCAGAAGGCAGGAGGTCAATCCAGAGCTGCTCACAGACAAGCTCCACGCTGCTGGAGTTACTGCTTATCCGTATATTCATCCTTATTATCCTGGGCTGCTGCGTGAAATACACGACCCGCCCTTAATAATCTATGCCAAAGGAGATCTCATACCAAACGACCTGCCAACACCTGTCAGCATTGTCGGCACCAGGCGTCCAAGCTCTTACGGACAGCGACTGGCCAAAGAGTTTGCTCACAAGCTTGCTTCTTGCGGAGCAACTGTAATAAGCGGTATGGCTATAGGAATAGATTCACTGGCACACCGCGGCGCCATTGAAGGCGGCGGCAAAACTGTGGCTGTCCTTGGCTGCGGTCCTGATGTCTGCTACCCATCCTCTAACCGTCCTTTATATAAGTTACTGGTCGAAGGTGGGCTCGGTGCAGTACTGTCAGAGTTTCCACCAGGCACCCGCCCGGAAACCTGGCGCTTCCCAGCCCGCAACAGGATCATAAGCGGACTGTCTAAGGCAGTAGTAGTAATTGAGGCTGGAGAGAGATCAGGAGCGCTAATTACAGCCCGTCTTGCTTTCGACCAGAATAGAGAAGTTTTTGCTGTACCTGGACGGATAGACAGTCCCCAGTCTGCCGGCACCAACTCTTTGATAGCCAAAAATACGGCACATCTGGCGGGCAGTTTTGAAGACATCTTAGAAGAGATGACGTGGATAAAAGGTACTGCCTCGACAGAAGTGCCCACTATGGTCGAACTTTATGGACGGGAGAAAGATATCTTTGACATCTTGTCGCACGAACCGATGCATTTTGATCACATCTGCGAACGAGCTGCCATGCAAGTCGGCGAATTATCAGCCACTTTGACAATGCTCGAGTTGGCTGGTGCTGTCACCAGGCACCCAGGCGACTGGTACTCACGAGAGACATAATGCAATCTGCCGGCAGTTTGTTGCAACAATCTTACTTTAGCGCAGCTGGACTCTCCTTAGCACTTAAGCCCAACGGAATGACAAACCAGAAGGTTGAACCTTTATTCTTCTCGCTTTCAAAACCAATCTCGCCATCCATCAATTCAACCAAACGTTTGCTTATAGCCAACCCCAGACCAGCTCCACCATAGGAACGGGTAGTTGAGCTGTCAATCTGAGAAAATGGCATAAAGAGAAAGTTTCGCTCCTCTGCAGAGATGCCTATACCGGTATCTGAGACTGCAAACTGCAACCTGACATGAGTTTCGTCTTGCGACTTAACTGTTGTCTTAATGCGGATATCTCCACACTTAGTAAATTTAACAGCATTGCCGGCCAGATTGGAAAGCACCTGCTGCACGCGCTTTGCATCACCGCTTACTACTGCCGGAACATCCGGACCAAATTCTTTCATCAGTTGCAAATTTTTGCTTCTGGCAGCTCCCTCAATCTTTCGAACTACCGCATCAACCAAAGAATAGGGACTGAAATCTGTGTCTGATATGGTGATCTCACCCAGTTCAATGTTTGATATGTCAATTAAATCAGTAATTAGTGCCAGCATCTCCTCTGCACAGGTGCCAATAGTCTGTGCACATTCAAGCTGCTCTTCGTTAAGTTCACTTATGAGCAATAGCTGATTCATGCCCATAATTCCGTTTAACGGTGTCCTTAGCTCATGGCTCATATTGCCGAGAAATACAGATTTAAGCTCGGATGCTTCAATAGCCAGATCTCGTGACTTACTCAATTCTTCAGCCCGCTTACGTTCAATTGCGTAACGCAAACAACGGGCAAGAACTGTTCCAGTCATATCTTTTTTGAAAATATAATCTTGAGCACCTAAGTGCACGGCTTGCGTAGCAACATCTTCATCTTCCAGCCCGCTTAAAACTGCAATAGGAATGGTTTGTACATGAGCCAGAACTGATTGCGCTGTTGCCAGCCCGGAGCTGTCAGGCAAAGAGAGATCCAGCAGAACCACATCAATTCCTCCAGCCTGAAGACGCAAAAGCGCTTCTTCCAAGGTGGTGACATGCACCACCTTGAAATCTTCAGGCAGTAGAATCTCCGCGACGTAGCAAGCGTCAGCAGGGTTATCTTCAACCAGGAGTACTGTAATTAGTTTCGAACAGCTCATTGCTTTTGCATGCACCTGACCGAACCGGCAGAGAAGTAATTAAGTAACTTTACCACCCAAGAGGAACTGATCAAAACTTAGTTGCCATACTTTATACAATACATCGTTATCTACAGCAGGCAGCTCTTGAATAGCTCTGGCAAGAGCTTACGGTTTAAGATGCTTTCTGCTTGTCAATACAGCTGGTAGTGAGATTCCAAAATAGTGCTACAGCGCCGGTCCAATGCTTCGTAGGGGTGCGTTGCACGCACCCGCGGGCGGATGCAATCCACCCCTACGGTAATTGTTGCAGAACTTTGGAATCTCACAGCTGGACATTGCGGCAACCTTTGGGCATACTACTGAGCATTGTGTCTAAATTATGTCAGAAAAACATCGCATAAGACTGACAGCTAGGGGGCTGGTACATGAAACGGATTATCAGACTATGGATCCTGTTTACCATTGTCGCTGCTTGCGTCATGGCAATAATGCTGCCTGTGAGCAACCTTATGAGTGCAAGAAAGTCTCTGCCAACAGCTTCTGGCAACGAACAGTTTGACTCCTTAGCACCAGTGTTGCAAACAAGCTGCATGGACTGTCACACACCTGGTCTGACAGTATATCCGCTCTATTTCAAACTGCCGATTGCTAACCAGATCATAAGGCAAGATATGGAGAGTGCGCAGGCAGATTTCCAGATGACCAGAAATCAGCTGTCCGGCAAAGAGCCGTTTTCAACTTTGCAGATGGCTAAGATGGAGAAAGTGCTTGACGAAGGCAGCATGCCACCAGCGCGCTACACTTTTATGCACTGGGACGCTATTATCCCCCGCAGCATAAAGAAACAACTACTTTCCTGGCTTAAATTGCACAACCCTTCCTCCGGCATTGCCGCTATCCCGGTCGACAACCCGTTTGCTCCAGATAAACAGATGGTCGAACTTGGCAAGCGCCTCTTCGCCGATAAGCAGTTATCAGCAGATGGCACAATAGCCTGCGCCAGCTGTCACTCGTTAAACAAAGGTGGCACAGATCGCAGCAAAGTCTCGCGCGGGATTCATGCGCAATCAGGACCAATTAACGCTCCTACTGTCTTCAATGCTGCCTTCAATTTTGTGCAGTTTTGGGACGGCAGAGCAGCTGACTTGCAGGAACAGGCAGCAGGACCGGTGAACAATCCTAAAGAGATGGGCTCTAACTGGTCTCTGGTGATCTCAAGACTCAAGAAGGAACCCAGCTATGTCAGAGCATTTCAGTCAGCCTTCAACGGAGCTATTACAGATGCCACTATTTGCAGTGCTATCGCTTCTTACGAAAAGACTCTTCTGACACCAAACTCACGCTTTGACAAGTTCCTTGACGGTGACAAGACAAAGTTGAGCGCCGACGAGCAGAGCGGCTATCAGCTGTTTACATCTAAAGGCTGTGCCAGCTGTCACACTGGATTTAACCTGGGCGGATTGTCTTTCGAGAAGATGGGGCAAGAACAGGACTACTTTGCCTGGCGCGGCAGCAGCAGCGAAGCAGACAACGGACGCTTCAATGTCACTCACAAGGAGAGCGACCGGCATAAATTCAAAGTTCCTACTCTGCGGAACATCGCCCTTACCTATCCTTACTTCCACGACGGTTCGACAAGCGATCTCAAGACAGCTGTGCGCACTATGTCCAGGTTCCAACTCGGTTGGAAAGCAACTGACAAAGAGTGTCAGCAAATTGCCGAGTTTCTCAAGAGTCAAACCGGCTGTCTAAATGGGCAACAATTGAAGTAAATGGTTTGAACTTGACACAATCCTGCTTATTAAGGATCCATTTTTCTGATGACAGACAGCTAAACCGGTTGGGGCAATTGGAAAAGGCGGCGAGCGTTTTCAGAAGTAATCTGGGCAATTTGAGCAAGTTCAACACCACGCAGGTCAGCAACCTTTTGCGCTACCAGCCAGACATATGACGGTTCATTGCGCTTGCCGCGATAAGGCAGTGGAGCAAGAAAAGGACTGTCAGTTTCAACCAGCAGACGATCATCAGGCACGAGAGCCACTGCCTCCTGAATCTGTTTGGCATTCTTAAATGTGACAATCCCTGAAAATGATATATAGAAATCGAGTTCTCGTATAAGTGGCATGAACTCGGCTGAGCCGGTAAAACAGTGAAAAACACCAGACACCTGCCCTCCGCCTTCTTCTTCAAGTATAGCAAAGGTGTCAGTCCAGGCATCACGCGTATGAATTATTAGCGGCTTGTTGATGCTGCGAGCCAGTCTCACCTGTGCACGGAATGCAGCCTGCTGGGCTGCTCTATCACTTAAATCATAATAGTAGTCAAGCCCGCACTCGCCTATGGCAACCATTTTGGGGTGGCTGGCTGCCCTCGTTAAGACCTCCTCGGACTCGCAACTCCAGTGCCTGGACTCGTGCGGGTGAACGGCAGCACCAAAGAAAATCTGTTCGTAACGCTCTGCAACTTTCATCATCTCGGGCAACGTCGCCAGATCGACTCCTGCCTGCACAATCTGTACTACCTTATCTTTGGACGCCCGCTCAATTACTTCAGCCTGATCTTCGGCATAACAATCCCAGGTCAGGTGGGCGTGACTGTCTATAATTCCATTCATACAGCAAGATTTTAACCGCTTATGCGGAGATCACGTATTAACAGGTGGCAAACCGGGTGGCGCCAGACAACGGCAGTCATTACAGTAGGCTATGCCGAGCTGGACAAACTGCCATCTACAGATACAGGTCAATTAAGATGTTGCATTCAAGGCCCATTATATCCATTGTTCTAGCGATGCTGACAAGTACCGCCTGTCTAGCTTTCGCCACCACTCAAAGTGCTTATGCCGAAGGGAAAAAGCTGTTGCACGGAGGGGTAGACAAGGAGGGTTCTACACTACCGGCTGAGTGTCCCGAGCCGACCGGACCCAGCTTGAGCCGTGCCGATCTGGGCAAGACAGATGCACAACGACAAGGGAACCGTCTACTTGATGGCTCAGTCACAGATCTGGAGAGTGCTCAAAACAGGCAGGTCCAGAGTTGCGGAGTTCAGAGGCAAGAGACATACTTGCCTGGAGAATCTCTCCCTGGCATTGCTGCCCAGAGCGCTACCCTGACTGCCGCCGCAGTCACGAAAAAGTTTATCCCGATTGATGAAGACCCCGCTCTCGACTCAACTGCTCCTGCCAATACAGCAGTCGATCCTGACTCAACACCCGACATGATTCTCGCCTGGGATATATGGCATCATCGCGTGGCACAAGCTATTTTTGAACACTTTAAGACTCTTGCCAGCCAGAGTTGCACTGTCGATCCTTCACTGGTTGCCAAGGTTGCGTATGTAGTCACACGCGATGGCAGGGTAGGCAACTTTCAGTTTGTTGAAAAGAGCTCAAACATAATGTTCAACGCCATAATAATTCAAAGTATTAAATCAATTAATGGAGATAAAGCGCTTCTTGAGTTTCCAGCAGGATCGCGCCGGCTGTCTGTCGACAAACAGGGCAACTTCGACATGGCTGGGCGAGGCGCTTTCCGTTACACCACCGGCGACAAAGAAAGAATACCGCGCAGATAGGCTGTTCTTGCACAGCCATAACAGGCGCCCTGACCAACGGCAGCGCGGTCATGGGTGCTTGCTTTCTTGGAGGGCAAACATTAATCACTGCGACATGTAAGATATTGGAGGAGATGCAGCACAACTGCTGCTCACTGGCACTAATTACCCTATTGACAGTAAAGATAGAGATCACAAGTGGCGAGGGACCGAGAGGCGACCGAAATGGAGCAGTTACAAGAGAACCAACTCGTATCTGAGTTGAAGAACGTTGTCGGAGACGACTACGTTCTCACATCTCAAGAAGATCTGGCAGTCTATGAATGTGACGGAGACACACTAGATGTCGCCAGACCGGACATAGTGGTACTGCCAGGCTCGTCTGCCGAGGTTGCATCTGTAATTAAGCTGGCTAACAGTTATGGCGTCCCGTTTACTGCGCGAGGTGCCGGCACCGGCTTATCAGGCGGTGCAACGACTGTAAACGGCGGTATCAGTTTGGTGCTGACCAGGCTGACCAAGATTGTGGAGATTGATCCAGACAATCTGGTAGCAGTTGTACAGGTCGGAGCAACCAACTCTTCTGTCTCAAAAGCTGCAGAAAAATATGGGCTTTATTTTGCCCCGGATCCATCAAGCCAGATGGCTTCGACCATAGGCGGCAACATTGCTGAAAACGCCGGTGGACCACACACCTTAAAATATGGCATCACTGTTAATCATGTCAATGGAGTCAAGGTCATCCTTCCCGACGGTAGTGCCACTGTTTTTGGTGGCAAGGCGAGAGACTGCCTGGGACTCGACCTCCTCGGTGTCTTTATCGGTTCTGAAGGCACTCTCGGAGTAGCAACTGAAGTGTTTCTCAGACTGACACCACGCCCGGAGTCAGCAGAGACTATGCTTGCATTTTTCTCCACTGTTGGATCTGGTGGTGAGGCTGTCTCCGAAATCGTTGCTACAGGCGTTACGCCGGCAGCTATGGAGATGGTCGATCAACTGACACTGCGCGCTGTAGAGGATGCTCATCATTTAGGTTTGGATCGTGACGCCGGCGCCGTTTTAATTGTGGAACTCGACGGTTCCAAGCTGTCAATCGAGAGCGAGAAGAAGGTAGTGTGCGAGTGTGCTCTCGCACATGGCGCTTTTGGCATCAAATGGGCAGCCACAGATGCCGAACGTGCTGCCATATGGAAAGCAAGAAAGACTGCGTTTGGCTCGCTGGGACGGATTGCACCAAACGCTTATGTCCTCGACGGTGTCATTCCACGCTCCAAGTTAGCTGAAGCAATAAGACGCATTGCCGAAATTGGCACAGCCCACAGTGTGACAATAGCCAATATATATCATGCTGGTGACGGCAATCTACACCCCACTCTTTTATACCGCAAGAGCAATAAGGATGAAGTTGTGCGCGTGATGCAAGCCGGTCGCGAGATCCTCCAGCTGTGTGTCACATTAGGCGGCACTCTTTCAGGCGAACATGGCATTGGCATTGAAAAGCTCTCTGAGATGACTTTCTTATTCAGCGACAATGATCTTAAAGCTATGGGCTGGCTGCATGAAGCTTTCAATCCAGATGGCTTATGCAATCCTGGGAAGCTTGTACCGACTCTTAAAAGCTGCGGCGAATCCGGCACAAGGGAGCTCTTAAGGTATAAAGTTCTCAGCTAACTTTCCTGGTCAAGGCGATATACAGCTGCCTTCAACAGTGCTAGCACCAATAAACCGTAGCATTCATGAGTCACCATCTGTTGACTTCCAGCAACCGCCACACGCACACATGCCAAGGGCAACACTGCAGTGGACCACTCCGGCAGCACATTAAATTTGTGCTGAATTTCAGATTTCCAGCGGTATGATGCGAATGTGAGACCGAGTCCACACAACTGGTCCGCAGATTCGGGAGGTATAAGTTGCACGGCAAGGTAGATCTTGCAAAATCAAAAGGACTGAAAAAGTCAGAGATACAGAGATTAGAGCGCCTGCTGCAACAGCGCCTACCTGGCGATAAAATCCTAACATTATCGCTTGCTGAGACATTGGCAGATTTTTCGCATACGACCGGTTATCCGTTGTCTGTAGTAGTGGATAGAAGCGGACAGGTTGTAAATGTCACAGTTGGCTGCCCATCTGAGGTACAGACACCAGAGTTGCGCGGTGTACGAGTCGGACCCGGGCGTCTTTGTGGACAGAGAATTATACATACACATTTAGCCAAAGCCCAGGTGCCACAAGATCCTGACGGACCTGGAAGCGGTCACTCAAAGCAAGACATGCAATGCCTTGCACGCAACCGACTTGACCTCCTCGCCCAGATCGAGGTTAACCCTAACGGCAGTTTCAGTCGCAGCAAGGGGGAGCAGATCAACCTTGCTGATGCAGTGCACATATCGCATCTTCTGCCAGGGCGAGATGACGAAGGAAATCTCTGGAAGAGGCTGCCACCACGCACGGTGCGCAATGCGCAGGAAGAAGACTTCAACGAGCTTATAGCTAATCTTGAAGACGAATTTCGCAGGCTGGCACCAAAATTGCAGGTAGCTGCAGGCGAAGAGAGAGCCATTCTAGTTGGACTCATCGGACAAGGAAGCGACTCCTGGCAGATTGAAGACGATCTTGACGAACTGTCTATGCTAGCACGCACCGCCGGTGCAACCATTTGCGGCAGGCTCACACAAGCAAGGCACCAACCTGACCCTCATTACTTTCTAGGATCAGGCAAGGTCCAAGAGCTGGCGCTCATGGTACAAGAGTTGGGAGCCAACCTGGTTGTATTTGATCATGAGCTGACAGCAACTCAGCAACACACTCTGGAAAGCTCTATCTCAGTCAAAGTGATAGATCGTACCGAGCTCATTCTGGATGTTTTTGCCAAGCGGGCTCAAACTAAAGAAGGAAAGCTACAGGTCGAACTGGCACAATTGAAGTACCTTTATCCACGTCTGGTCGGGAAAGGGGTGATATTGAGCCGGCTTGGCGGTGGCATAGGCACAAGAGGTCCAGGCGAAACAAAGCTCGAAATTGACAGGCGCCGCATCCGCGACCGGATTAACCTGCTTGAACGCGAAACAGTCCGTATACGTAGCTACAGAGATACACAGCGCCGCCGCAGGATCTTTCAGGGGCTGCCTGTTGTAGCACTTACTGGTTACACCAACTCAGGCAAGTCAACATTACTCAATGCACTTACCGGTTCTGGAGTATCTGTTGAGGACAAGCTATTTGCTACCCTCGACCCGTCCACAAGGCGAACTACTCTGCCAGATCAAAGTCCTGTACTTATCACCGACACAGTCGGGTTCATCAAGAAACTGCCGACATCTTTGATTGCAGCTTTCAGAGCCACTCTGGAAGAGGTCCACGTTGCCGACATGCTGGTACATGTGGTAGATGCTTCTCATCCAAATGTGCTGGAGCAGATAACCAGTGTCTACGAAGTCTTGGGCGAACTTCAAGCTGAAGATAAACCGATGGTCACTGCACTCAATAAGATCGACAAGGTGCGTGAGGAAGACCTCAAGTGGTTAGCCACTCAAGTTCCCAACCCGGTTGCCATCTCAGCCTTAAAGCGGCAAGGATTTGGTCACTTGCTGTCCTCTATTCAGGAAATTCTCAAAGAAGTTTGCCCGCAGCGCCAGCAGTTTAGCGCCTGATTTTAGATAGCATTCTAGACCTTACCACTGTGATCTTGGAGTGATCAACTGGCAAATCACTCTTTTAAGGGACGGCCAAAGTAGTCTGGCAATGGTTAACTGCTTATTGGGGGGTGGGGCGTCATGCCCGATGAAGTCATGTCGCAAATTCAATATAATGTTCACAAGATAGATTCAAAAGCCGACATATTGCTTGCTGAAGCCGAGAAGATCTGGCTCTTCTCACGGCCCAGTTAGGCTCAACCAGAAAAGGTTTTCTTTCCCCACCCAAGAAGAACGGACCGCGCAAGCGATCCGTTCTTCGATTTCAGACTTGGATAAGTGTTTTATCGCGTGATGGAGATGACAGTCTTTGTGCCTTCCTGTCTCATTTCACCTTTGAGTCCATAGCAGGTTTAGGTCTGATGAAAAGCTGGAGACTCATTTATTTATAGGTTGAGATGGAGATGCTGCTAGTGTGAACCGGGCGCAGTGTAGCAATTTTTTGTTTCAGGTACTCCACAGCCACTTTCATCTGCTCTTCTTTCTTGCCCACCTGAATGTCAGGAACAACACCAACTTTGTTAATGTCAGTACCTGCAGGCGTCAGGTAGCGAGAAACTGTAATATGTACAGCCGCTCCACCAGGAAGACGATTGATCTCTTGAACCAATCCTTTACCGTAAGTGTGAGTGCCAACTATAACTGCTCTTCCGCTGTCTTTAAGTGCACCGGCAAGGATCTCAGAAGCGGAGGCACTCTCTTCATCGACAAGAACAACAATAGGAGCATGAGTAAGAGGATCTCCGCAGGACATGTCCGTGTGCTTGCCGCGCCGTCCTATAGTGCTCACAATCGGTCCGGTCTCAAGAAGCATGTCAGCTATCTCCAGAGCGTTTGACAGCAGACCGCCTGGATTATCTCTCAGATCAACTATCAGTCCATCAGTAGCCGAAGTCTTCTGTATAGCAGATCTGAACTCTCTGGCAGCATCGTTAGAGATAAAAGTTGAAAGTTGAATATAACCAAAGTTAGGTTTTAGAATCTTAGCTGCAACGGCATGTATTGATATTTCAGCCCGCGTGATGTTGATATTTTTCACAGCAGCTTCATGGCGAATAGCAATGAACACGCTTGTGCCGGCTTTGCCGCGAATCCTTTCAGCTGCCTGTTCAGGTGTCAGACCTAAAGCTGAAAACCCATCAATAGATACAATCTCATCACCGGCAGAGAGCCCTGCCTGATCTGCTGGCGAACCTTCAATTGTTCTAGTGACTATGAGATGTCCTAGATCTTTAGTTTGTTGCAGATTAATCCCAATGCCGACTATTCTGGCGTCAATGGCATCATTTTCATCTTGGAAAGCCCGCGGATCGAGAAAACGAGTATATGGATCGTTAAGGCTCTCAAGCATTGCTTTAATAGCGCGATGAGCTTCTGGTGCTGAATGGATCTGCCCATCGTAACGATGTTCCCAAACTGACCAGTCTTGCCCGTTGTACGAGGTATCGTAATAATTATCACGCACCAGCTGCCAGGCTCTTTGATAAATCTCTTGAGGCTGGCTGCGATGTCCCTGCGCAGGCAGATTGATGAAAGAAACAAAGACAATAAGGGCTAGTAAGCAAGCCCAAGTACGCTTGATTATTCTCATAAAAGCTCTACAGATGATGCTGACCCAACGCATTCAGAACAGCAATCTTTTCAGTTAGATTTGCTCTGTGCGACTGTCTCTTTTATGCCCAGTTTCTCTAAAAACCAACATATCGAGATTAAAATGTTAGTCAGCCAACATTTTGTTCCTGACAGTCAGATTAATTCTGCTTCTCAGGCGGCAGTACAGCCAGCCCATACTCGCTCCAGCGCTGCGTAACCAGCTGTTTGACTTTATCCGACATTACAATAGGTTCTGGCCAATCACGCTGGAAGCCTTCAGCTTTCCATTTGCGTGTTGCATCAATACCTACCTTCGAGCCATAGCCTATTATCGGGCTGGCATGATCCAGAATGTCAAGCGGGCCATCTACAAACATCATGTCTCTGCGTGGATCGCTGTTGCCAAAACAATGAAGCGCCACCTCGGAAAGGTTGTGCACATCAACATCGGAGTCTACAACAATACAGTACTTGGTAAACATAAGCTGACCAAGTCCCCAGACTGCACTCATTACCTGTCTGGCGTGTCCTGGATAACGTTTGTCTATAGAGATAATGACACAGTTGTGAAACACACCTTCCCAGGGAAGATTCATGTCAACTATTTCAGGAATAATAAGCTGAACAAGAGGCAGAAAGATCCTCTCTGTTGCTTTACCTAGATAACAGTCTTCTTGTGGCGGTTTACCTACAATAGTCGTCTGATAAATAGGGTTGATACGATGAGTCACTGCTGTCAAATGGAAGACAGGGAACAGTCCAGCCAAACTGTAAAAACCTGTGTGATCTCCAAATGGACCTTCCTCTTTAAGCTCACTTTGATCCACATAGCCTTCAAGAACTATTTCAGCAGAAGCAGGTACAGCAAGATCGACAGTTTTACATCTAACCAGTTTTACCGGGCTGCCGCGCAGAAAGCCAGCAAAAACCATCTCATCCACATCAGGCGGCAGCGGTGCTGTAGCAGCATATGTGACAGCAGGATCGCATCCTAGCGCCACTGCCACCTCTAAACGATTACCAGATCTCTCATACTCATTTTTAGTAAAAAAAGTGCCGTAGTTTGGCGGCTCAAGCGGCTGCCCATCTGATGTCCTGGCAGGCGTAGTGGACCCTACTCCACCACCACCTGTCATCTGCTGACGCCCAACTTCGAAATGGTGAGCACCACCATGATGCTTATGCCAGTGCATGCCGGTTGCAGTATTGCTGTACACCTGCAACCTGTAGCAGCCAGCATTTCTTATCCCTGTTTGCGGATTGCTGGTAATAACTACCGGCAAAGTAATAAATCTACCTGCATCCGCCGGCCAGCACTTGATAACAGGAAGCGTGTCCAGCATCGCATCACGAGTGTCAGTAATGACAACCTCCTGGCACGGCGCGTTGCTGTGTATAGTTTGCGGTGGAAACTGTCCAAGCTCTAATAAGGTAGGCAAAAGAGCTAACTTATCCAGGAAATTACCAGGTATTTTTGGCTTGATCAACTTGCGAATACGCTGAGCAACTTCATCTAATCGATTAACCTCCAGGGCAAGGCACATTCTTCTCATAGATCCGAAACTGTTGATGAGCACAGGAGCGCTGTACCCTTGCACATTGGTGAAGAGGAGAGCCTTATTCTGGCTGTCAACAGATTTGCTAATCCGGTCTGTAATTTCGGCAATTTCCAGCTCAGTTGACACAGCTGCAGTAATTCTCACCAGCTCTCCTGCTCGCTCCAGAGCCGCTATAAACTGCCGCAAATCGTGATAACCCATCGATTCTCCTCTTGCCGCTCTCAGCTGCAATGTCTTAACTACCCTTGCCGCCCTGGAGTCGGCAACATATCAGAGGCTCTCTTAGCAGACATAGAACCAGAGGTCCTGTTCAACCTCCACAATCGAATTGAGCCAACCGATTAAATCATGCAAGAAATCCAGAGTGGCAGCATCCTCCCAATCTCTTACATGCTCTTCAAGTGCAATCAACTCGCGATGTAAAGTGACAACTTCTCTGTTGCTAAGCCAACCGTAATAGCTCCTTTCTGTCTCAATAGCCTTTCCGAACAACGGGCGCCCGTCACAAAAATACGCCAGAAGCTGTCTCGCCTCAGGTTCAAGCTCCTCGCCCAAATCGGTTGAGAGCGCCCAGAGAGCACCAGCCTGCCAGGCGGTCGAATCAGTACAAGTAAGATCTTGATTGCATTGAGCCAGAACGGCAGCTGCCATCACATGTGGTTCTGCCTCACTTATTAAACCTGGAAACGGTACTCCCTCACTAATTGCTTTTCTGAGCACTCTTGCTGCCTCTTCAAGAGTTGCAGGCAGCTGGTCTGACTGCTCATCATGAGAGGACAGCACGTTGACCAGATGCTCGGCAGTATCAAGGTCATTGCTCCCCAGCAATGACCTTAGTTTTGCCAGGCTAAAACCAACAATAGTCGGTTGCAGCGCAAAATCGCTCTCCATGAAATCTCTGGTCATGCGATACCTTTCCTTGTTATCCCGTCTGACAGCTCTGTTCGAGAAACTGCAACACCTGCCTCCATGCCTGACCACGATGAGACAGAGCATTCTTGCGCTCAGGCGGTAGCTCAGCTACTGTTTGATTGCAGTCCAACATATAAAAGATTGGATCAAAGCCAAAACCGTTGCTGCCTCTCTCTTCAAATCCGATACGCCCTGACCACCGCCCTTCTGCACTGTAGAGGATCTCGCCGCTAGCAGAAGCGACAGCCATACTGCATACGTAAGCAGCATCTCTGCACTCACTGCCCACCTGCTCAAGCTCCGCCAATAGCCTGGCTCGGCCCAATGCTTCATCGCCATTAGAATAGCGTGATGAATAAACACCTGGTCTGCCGCCCAGTGCGATGACTGTAAGACCGGAGTCATCAGCAACAGCCATTTCACCTGTCAGAGCTGCTGCTGCTTTAGCCTTTATGATGGCGTTATCCAGAAACGTACTACCGGTTTCCTCAGGATCAAATACACCTGGCACCAGGACAAGATCCAGCCAGTGTGAGCCAGCTTCACCTGCAAGTTGCAAAAACTCACGCAGCTTGCCCGGATTTTTAGTAGCGAGGACTATTTTCATTCTCCTGACTTACCATGTTTCTTTGTTTTCGCCGGCGGTGTGTTTTTGGGCAACGGGGTAATATTGTTGCCGTTGGTCCGCTTACGATTGTCTCGCCTTTGCACCAGAAGCACATCGCTTATCTGACTAATCGACTGTGAAATCTTGGTCAGGTGATTGATGTCTAGAACATCAAGAGTCAGCAGGATTGCCGCTGTCCTTGTATCTTTATGAGTCTCCACTCTGAGGTCTTTCAAATTAATCTTGTAGTCAGAGACTTTTTTCAAGATATCACCGGCAATACCCACTCGATCAATACACTCAACTCTCAGTGATGCTGGATATGTATTGGTACGCTCCTGCGACCAATCGACAGCCATATGTCTCTCTGCATCAATCTTAAGCAGATTGTTGCAATCGCTCCGATGCACAGCTATGCCGCTGCCGCGAGTCACCACTCCTATAATCTCTTCACCCGGAACAGGAGAACAACATTTAGCCAGATGGTGCATCAAACCGCCAAGCGAGCCGACATTGGTAGGTTTTCGTTCGGATGGAGCACTAGCGGTGCTCAACCGTTTAGTGCTGCGACTCTCAGCTGTCTCCTGCTCGCGTACCCTGTTGACCACCTGAGCTACAGAGAGATCGCCATAACCAACAGCTGCCAGAATATCGTCAGAATCAGTGAGATTGAGACGCCTGCCTATTTCTTTCCATTTTTCAGACTTAAAGAGCTCATCAATCCCCTGCCGTCCGAGCTCAGCTTCGAGCATCTGCTTGCCTTGCTGAATGTGCTCTTCACGATGGTGTTTCTTAAACCACTGCCGGATGCGATTTTTGGCAGCATGGGTCTGGGTAAAATTTAGCCAGTCCATATGCGGGTGAGCATTCTTGGCTGTAATTATTTCAAGAATATCGCCATTTTTTAGCACCGTATTCAGTGGCACGATACGATCGTTGATGCGCGCTCCGATAGTATGGTGCCCGATATCAGTATGGATCCTGTAAGCAAAATCAATCGGCGTAGAACCGGTCGGCAGATCGAACACATCACCGCGCGGAGAAAATACAAACACTTCGTCAGCGAACAGGTCCATCTTTACTGTGTCTAGATATTCCTGTGAATCTTTAAGATCATGCTGCCATTCAACCAGCTGCCTGAGCCAGGACAGCTTGCGATCAACCTGGCTATCAGCCTTAACTGAGTGACTGCCTGCCTCTTTATACCTAAAGTGCGCAGCAATTCCATATTCAGCCACGTGGTGCATCCGTCTTGTTCTAATCTGCACCTCCATCGCATGCCCTTTCGGTCCTATCACCACTGTATGCAAAGACTGATAGCTGTTCGGCTTAGGCATACCGATATAGTCCTTGAACCTTCCTGGAATTGGCTTAAACAGTGAGTGAACCAGACCCATGACCTCATAACACTTATGTGTATTGGGATCAGACTCAAGCTCGCAATAATTCTTCTCATCGTTGCTGTCTATGATGACTCGAATAGCAAGAACATCGTATAGCTCTTCAAACGACTTCTCCTGCTGCTGCATCTTTTTCCAGATGCTGTATACATGCTTGGGACGTCCGAAAATCTCTGCCTTAATACCCCTTAATTCAAGGTCGGACTCGAGAATCTGCACAGCCTGATTGATGAGCGCTTCACGTTGCGCCCAGCTGGCAGCAATCATCTCTTCAATGCCGTGACACTCTTGGGGATGCAAATACTTCAGGCTCAGATCTTCCAGTTCCCACTTCATTTTTCCCAGACCAAAGCGGTGAGCTAGCGGTGCATAAATCTCAATTGTCTCCTTTGCAATCTCTTTCTGCTTCTTCTCTGCCATGTAGTCAAGCGTACGCATATTGTGAACCCGGTCTGCCAGCTTAACCAGCACCACCCGCACATCTTCAGCAATAGCCACAATAAGTTTGCGGAAATTCTCAGCCTGACGCTCTTCTTTGGAGCTGAAGGAGAATTTGCCCAGCTTTGTCACACCCTCGACAATCTTGCGCACCTGAGCCCCATAGCGCTCTTCAATTTCTTTGGGACTGACGTTGCAATCTTCCACCACGTCGTGCAGGAGAGCAGCACAAATTGTCTCTTTGTCGGCTTTCAGCTCACAGAGTATCTTGGCTACCGACACAGGATGAATAATGTACGGCTCTTCAGACTTGCGCAATTGCCCAGCATGAGACTTCAGGGCAAACTCATATGCGCTCCTTATGACGGAGATTTCTTCAGTGGATTTTCCCTGCCGCTCCAACACTTCAAAAAGTGGGGCTTCAAATGCTTCAGGCATTGTCAATCACAATAAACAGGTAACAGTTAATGAAGATTATACATTTGCTGAAACAGTAGAAACCATGCAACTACCACACCGTGACAAACTGTTGAGAAGCTCTTTTTGATAATTCAGTGACAAGCCGAGCCCTTTGCTACCAGGGACGGCTGACAGCTGTGCCGTTTCTGGCAAAGGGGGGATATTACGGTTGTCAATAAATCGTTCTAATGAAAAAATACTGACATCACCAAAACACAGTCCCGGCAGGAAAAACTAGTTCTCCTCCTCTCAAGTTTGTCCTTACCGGGACTGTTATTAACTGCTCCAGCCAAGGAGCACATAGTTTGCACATACAACAGTCCTGCACCACGCAACCACCTACAGTACCAAGCACTGGTACCTGCAGGAAAGTCACTTTGAACCAAGCACAGTCTTATGCATTGAGCCGCTGGTGACCATACTTATGACCATCAGTACTAAAGAACCGAATATGGCCGGTATCCAACCATGGACTGTCAGGTAAGATGGCATAAGGTTGGAGACCAACAGCAAAGCTACTGCAGGCAGTACCCAAAAGCCAAGCACCCAGATTGGAATCAGCCAAAGCAGGGCCAGTCCCAAAGTACCTACTGCGAGAAATGCCGAGAATGCCACAGCCAGAACGTCTACCACGAAGACCATTAGTCCAAAAAAGATTGCCATTCCAATAGCGGCTCCAAGCCCTCCATGAACAGAGATACCATTAATCAGCGGCAAAATATAAATAAATGCCAGAGCCGATAAAAAGATTTGCACCAGCAGTCTCATCATAGCTGTACGCTCCTGAAAACAATCTCTCGATAAACAACGACGCCGGGTTTCAAAGGTGCCCCGTCAAAGTCAGGTCACACTAGCACAATTTCGGGCTCTCAGTTAAGCAGCTCGATCAGCAGGACAGCGCCTAAGCAGAGACTAAGAGTAGCATCTGCAAGCATTTCTGGCGCCAGACGGGCAGAACTGCCGAAGCAGAGCAGATTGGCTAATCGGCTCGTCCCTGAGCTTATTCTTGAGCTGTACCACTGCTTGTTGCAGACAATCTGACAATCCCCCGGAAAGGGGATGCCTGAAACCTATCACACAGAGAGGATAGTCTTATAACTCCCCGTTTACTATGGTTGATTTATATGTGCAGAAATCATTTGCAAGCAAGGCTGCCCAGGGAATTCGCACAAGTTCGTAGCATAGCCTGCAGCAGACAAGATCCATCAGGAAACATCTATCTTCTTTGTCTTGCCTGGCTGGCACTTAGCTTAGCGTGTTCAACAATGGGGCTTCCCTGGCACCTCCTTCACTGAGGTTAAACTGGAGCTGCGTCGCTCTACGCGTTGCCGTAAACCTCTCATTGCGCTCATTCACTTTGAGCTCAATGAGCGCTGCTGCTCTCTTGCGCAGTCTTTGAGCCTGCTGATACTTTGCCTGCTGCCAGTAGCAGGCAGCCAGATCGTTGAGGATACTGGACTCTAAGAACTGGTTAGATCCCTCTGACCCAGAATGCCTGACTAATCTCCTGCACAGCAACTAGCTGGCTCACAACAAGGTCACGTTCTTCTCTTTCGACAGAGGTGGCTGCCAGGGTTGCCTCAAACTCAACTTCGTTACAAAAAGCTCCTCTTGCAATCTTGCCCGGAGCTGTTACTATAAAATTATATCCTTGACATGAGCGGGCAGCTACCCTAATGATGAATCCAACACGCACGACAAGCTGGTGGAACTGGTGCAATAAGCCTGGCGTGTCGGGTTGGTGTTCAGTTAAGCTCATTTAGACAAAAACATCACTCAAACATATCCGCAGGCTTGCATTGTTAGTCAGCCTGTTTTTTGTTTTGCGCGCGTCCCGGAGGAGATATGACCAGTCAAAGCGATACATGCCTTACGCCAGCCACCAAGCCTGCAGTCCTTTCTCTTTTATCCGACATCGATACTCCAGTTGCTGTTTTTGAGAAGTTAAGCCACAACAGTGCAGCTGCCTTCCTTTTCGAATCAGCAGAGCCTGGCAGCCGCCTGTCACGTTTTTCATTCATCGGGGTTGATCCGCTTAAACTAATCAGTCTCACCGGCGGGCAGGCAACTGTTCATGACACTCTGACCGGCACATCCCAAACAGATAGGTACGACAACCCGCTCAATTACTTGCGTTCCATTCTTGAATCGGCAAGCAATCACATTCACCCAGAGGCACTGCCAGACTTTCTGCCATTTACAGGCGGACTGGTAGGATACCTGGGCTATGGAGCAACAAAGCAGTTCGAGAATATACCAAAACAAGAAACAGATCCTCTGTCCATACCTGATGCTTATTATGCACTTTACGATTCAGTACTTGTTTATGATCACTTCAAGCGCAACATATACATCATCTCGCACAGGGGTTCAGAGCATGCCCAAACACTCAAGAATCGTCTTTTTGCTCAAGGAAGTCTATCGCCGCTAAACTACCCAAGCGAAGATCTTCCAGATGAAGCTATCTTTCAATCAGTGAGCGGACCATTCACTAGAAGCAGTTTTATCGCAACAGTAAATCGCGCCAAAGAGTACATTTGCGAAGGGCAAGTATTTCAGATTGTTGTCGCCCAGCGGTTTGCAACTGCCGTGCACAGCAAACCACTTGATCTTTATCGTGTCCTCCAGTCTATAAATCCCTCACCATATGCTTACTTCATGAAATTTCCCGGATTTAGCTATCTCGGTTCATCACCGGAAACTTTTGTTAGCTGCCAGGCTGGTCATGTCGTTCTGCGCGCCCTGGCTGGGACCCGCAGACGCGGAGACACTGACGAAGAAGATGAATGTCTGGCCGCTGAGCTGCGCGCTGACGAAAAAGAGCTGGCAGAACACCATATGCTGGTCGATTTAGGACGCAACGATCTCGGCCGCATCTGCCAGGTAGGGACAATAACAGTTGGCGAAATTGGCACAATCACCCGTTACAGCCATGTTATGCACCTGGCGACAGAGCTTTCCGGAGAGCTACGGGCAGACAAGAACTGCTTTGATGTGATTCGCGCCTGTTTCCCTCGCGGTACCGTATCTGGCGCTCCCAAGATAAGAGCAATGCAACTGCTAACAAAGCTGGAGCCAGAGCAACGCGGAGTGTATTCCGGCTGTGTAGGCTATTTTGACTTTCGCGGCAATACAGACTCAGCTATTGCAATCAGATCGGCACTTGTCAAAGACGGAGTTGCACACGTTCACGCAGGCGCCGGCATTGTCTACGATTCAGACCCCGCGTCTGAATATGAAGAGACCCGCAACAAAGCAAAAAGTGTACTCAAGTCAATAGCGATGGCAGAGAGGATGTCGACAGATGACAGTACTAATAATCGATAATTACGACTCATTCACTTTCAATCTTTATCAGATGCTTCAGGTGCAAACAGCTGAACCAGTACAGGTGGAGCGCAATGATGCTCTCACCTGCGAGCAGATAATCGCTATGAACCCTTCACGCATAGTTCTCTCTCCCGGACCAGGACATCCTGCCTGCCGTGCCGACTTTGGAGTTTGCGCTGACATTATTACCAGGCACGATGAGATTAAATGTCCAGTACTTGGAGTATGTCTGGGACACCAGGGAATAGTTCAGTACCTTGGCGGCTCAGTGGTGAGAGCACCAAAAATTGTCCATGGTAAGACAAGCGTTGTCACAATATCATTGCCATCACCGTTGTTCTCCGGGCTACCTGAGAAACTTTCAGTAATGCGCTATCACTCGTTAGTAGCCTCTGACAACAGTTTTCCAAGCGAGCTGGCAGTGGTGGCACGCGAGGAGACAGAACAGCTTATCATGGCGGTGCAACACCGTACTCGCCCGCTCTATGGAGTACAGTTCCACCCCGAATCAATAGGTACTTTTTACGGCAGCCAGATACTGGAGAATTTCCTGAAGTTATGCTAACAAGAGACTACATCGAAGACTTGATTCACATGCGACTGCCGCAAGAGGCTGTTCGAGCTGAACTTGCCAGACTGGCACCAGAAACGCTTGACGATTCTGAGTTGACCAGCATTATAGAAGCTGTTGAGTCCTGCCTGGCAGTCGATACCACAGCTCTATCAGAAGCAGGGGCAGAAGCAATCGACTGCTGCGGCACCGGCGGGAGCAGTCTGCATCACTTCAACACATCGACCGCCACAGCATTTGTACTGGCAGCCGCTGAGGTGAAGGTTGCTAAATTCGGCAACCAAGCTGCCAGTGGCGCCTGCGGAAGTTTTGACTTTCTCAGGGCGCTTGGTTTCACCACAGAGGTTGCTCCCTCGGTAGCAGCAACAGTTCTGAAAGAGACCGGAATAGTATTCATGTATGCTCCAGCGTTTTACCCTGTGCTCAGACAGTTCACAGCAGTGAGAAAGTCAATTGCAGCCAGAACAGTATTTAACTTTATTGGACCATTGCTAAACCCAGCCAGACCAGCATACAGACTGTTAGGAGTTTCGGATAGGCATATGCAATCTCTAATTGCTCAGCACTTGCGCAAATCCGGCACTACACGCCAGGCGCTCATAGTAACAGCCGCCAACGGCTTAGATGAAATTGATGCTGCTGGAACAACTAAGATCCAACGTGTCGTCGGCAAGGAGATCTTCTATGAGTCTTTCCAACCGGCAAACAACGCAGCAGATTGCGCACAGCTGCCAATGCTGCATGTGGAAGCAAGCGTACAGATCTTCTCTCGACTGCTCTCTGGACAGGACACTAAATCGTACTACTACCAACTGCTTACAGTTAACGCAGGCGCAGCCTTCTTCACCTGCAGGAAGACAGCTTCAATTGCTGCAGGCATTGAGTTAGCCGGGGAGCTTCTGCGTAGCGGAGCTGTTCTGCATACATTGGATAAGGTGAGGAGGTCGCATGTCGGGTTTTCTCACTGAGATTGTCGCTCACAAGATGCAAGAAGTAAGCAGGAGCAAAGCTCAACTTCCGTTACGGAAGCTTGAAGGCACCATTGCGCCAGGCAAGCGCCTCTTCAAGGAAGCGATTGCAGGAAACGGGGTTAAACTAATTACTGAAATCAAGCCTGCCTCACCATCACTGGGTGTTCTCAGGGCAGACCTGCTCAACTTGCTCGATAAGAGCAGTGATGACGGCGCTTGCAATACACTTAGCAGCTTAGGAGCGAACGACGCCTGCATTGAGTTTCAAACTCCCGAGAATGGAGGCATTGACAACGCGATAAAAGATCTGCTAAGCGTCTATAATCGATATGCCAGCGCAATATCGGTACTTACAGACAGAAAGTACTTTTCGGGCAGTCTTGCCCTTTTGTCTCAAGTAGTGGCACTCAGCCCACATCCTGTGCTCTGCAAAGACTTTATCATTGATCCTTATCAGGTCTTTACGGCACGAGCTGCTGGTGCCGAGGCTGTGCTTTTGATTGTAAAGATTTTGGAGAAAGACCAGCTGATGCAACTGCACCAGCTGATTTGCCAGCTTGGGATGACTCCAGTGGTGGAGATTCACAACAAAGCAGAGTTAGAGCAGTCCGTCGCGTTAAAACCAGAGGTGCTTCTGATCAACAACCGTGACTTAGACACTTTCATAATCTCGCTTGATACAACGCGCGAAATAGCACCATGCGTCCCCGCCGGTATTACAACCATAACCGCCAGCGGTATTACATGCAGAGAAGACCTGGTTAGGTTACTCCCTTTCTGCAACAGATTCCTGATTGGATCGGCATTAATGAAATCGCAGGACCTTGAACAAACACTACGTGGGTTAAGCAAGCCATGTTGACCAAAGTCAAAATATGCGGCATTACCAATGTCGACGACGCGCACGCTGCACAACTTGCCGGAGCTGACTTCGTAGGCTTAGTTTTTGTCGAGCACAGTCCCAGGAAGGTGACCCTTGATCGCGCGCACGAAATTGTACAAGCACTGAGACATCAGACTCCTGTAGTCGGAGTATTTAAGAACAGTAGTATTGCATTGGTCAATAAAATAGGATCTGATCTTGAACTAGACCTGATTCAATACCATGGTGAAGAGTCACCAGAAGTCTGTCAGGCAACAGTATTGCCTGTAATCAAAGCTTTTTCAATCAACAAGACTTTTGACTGGTCAGTAATAAATGCTTATCGACAAGTAACAAAATATATTATTCTTGATCGTCCTAAAGACTGCAAATGCACCTCCTGGATGCGAACAGTTCTGGATCAGTTGTGCCACAACAGGACACAGCTACCTGAGTATTTCTTTGCCGGCGGGCTTACACCTGACAATGTAGGAGCTCTGGTATCGCACCTGAAACCATTTGCTGTTGACGTTGCCTCCGGAATCGAGACAGCACCAGGAATAAAAGACAGTTCTCAAATGGAACAGTTTATCGCAGCTGTGCAAGGAGCAAACAAACAATGAAAAGTACCGGATTCTTTGGTGGTTTCGGCGGCGTTTATGTTCCGGAGACGCTCATGCCTGCTCTTGAAGAGCTTGAGGAAGCCTTCCTGCAAGCCAAGGAAGATTCCGTTTTTCTCGCCAAGTATAACGATCTCCTGCATAATTACGCAGGCAGACCAACACCACTCTATCGCGCAGCCAACCTATCGCAGCGGTGGGGAGCAAATATCTGGCTCAAGCGTGAAGACCTTCTCCATGGTGGGGCTCACAAGACAAACAACGCCTTAGGACAGGCTCTGTTGGCCAGAGCTATGGGCAAGACGCGCCTCATAGCTGAAACCGGAGCCGGACAACACGGAGTTGCAGCTGCAATGTCAGGAGCTCTGCTCGGGATCAAAACTGAGGTCTATATGGGCGAGGTGGACATGTTGCGCCAGCAGCCTAATGTCCTGCGCATGCGCCTGCTGGGAGCAGAGGTACATCCTGTGACAACAGGCGGGCGTACGCTCAAGGAGGCCATTAATGAGGCTTTACGTGACTGGGTCTCCAGTGTGCGCACAACCCACTATATGCTGGGAACAGCAGCTGGACCACACCCGTTTCCTGCCATGGTTAAGTTTTTTCAGCAGATTATCGGCTGCGAAGCAAGAGAGCAGTTCAGCCAGCGTTGCGCCTGTCTGCCTGATTATGTTCTGGCTTGCATAGGAGGCGGATCTAATGCAGTCGGGATCTTCTCTGGGTTCTTCAACGATCCGCAAGTGAAACTGATAGGCGTCGAGCCTGCTGGCAAAGGGCTCGAGACGGAGCACCACGGGGCTGTCCTGCAGAAGGGATCTCCAGGCTGCCTGCACGGGATGAAAAGTCTGCTCCTTCAAGATGGCGATGGTCAGGTGCTGGAGACTTACAGCATTGCTGCCGGTCTGGATTACCCTTCCGTAGGTCCGGAGCACGCTTACCTGCAAAGTACAGGACAGGCAAGCTACGTCGCCGCTACCGATTCCGAGGCTATAGGAGCATATGTTGAACTATCGCGCAGTGAAGGGATTATTCCTGCTCTCGAGTCAGCGCACGCTCTGGCGTATGCCAAGCGACTGTCCTCTTGTGCCGGACACGGCAAACACATTCTCATTAATCTTTCCGGTCGTGGCGACAAAGACTTGCAACAGGTAATAGACAATGTCCAACCGTTATAGCAATCGTTTTGCCCAGCTGGAGAAGCAGGGAAGAAAAGCATTTATTCCGTTTACAATGCTCGGCTGGCCAAACCGCAAGAGCTGCCTTGCAACAGTTGCCACAATGATTGACAGCGGCGTTTCAGCTCTTGAGCTGGGGATGGCATTTTCAGACCCGGTTGCAGATGGACCGGTCATCCAGCGGGCTGCTTCTGAAACTATTGCATCAGGCTTTACTGTTGCCGACGCATTTGATCTATTGAAAGAGATTAGATCAATTGACCAGGATATTCCCATTGGACTCCTGGTTTATTACAACATGGTATTGAGATATGGCATAACCGACTTCTTCACTCAAGCACACAACTGCGGAGTCGACGGTATTCTCATCGCCGACCTGCCACCTGAGGCAGCCTCAGAAACATATCCAGCAGCTCGCGCAGCTGCAGTGGAGTCCATTTTTATTGTCTCCCCGCTCACATTGCCTGACAGACTCGATACCATTGCCAAATATGCCGGAGGTTTCTTATATGCAGTCTCTCGCCTCGGCACAACCGGAGTGGAAGAACGTTATGACAGGGAGCTTGAAGCTCTCATCTCCCGGGTCAAAGCTACCTCTACTCTTCCTGTGTGTGTCGGTTTCGGCATCTCCACAGCTAAGCAGGCGCAACAAATGTTTGCCCTGGGAGCAGATGGTGCCATCACAGGCTCCAAGATTGTGGACCTTGTCCGCAACACTCCCGAACATTTGCTCACAACCTGTTTGCAAGAGTATCTCACAACAATGGTCAGATGCACCTATATGACCTCACCGGCAGCACAAGCTTGAGGAGTCCCAGGAGCAACACATGATTTTGCATAGCAACAATTTCTACTGGCAATACATCTGGCATTTTGGTGTCAGCTCTGTCCCGGGCTGGCACCATCTCATACAAGCCTGATAGTAGGCAAGAGTTGCAGAATTTCAGATTAAGTAGCCAGGTGTATTACGTTACTGACCACAGTCCTACTGGGGCAAATGAAAAGGAAAGCTGAAAGATGCGTTGCCAACAAAGACACGCAAGACTACATCGCCACCGCGAGGGTTTTTAAAAAACACCAGTCCGCTGCGTGACTCCATTGGTCCAATTACAAAGCTGTTTGGATTATGCAAGGGTGCTAGAAACCGATTCTGCTCGTGTCCGGTCACAGCAGGCTCCAACTGGGTTTTCCCGTGTATCTGCATAGATTGCTCCGCACAAGCAACAGTCCATTGACCGTAGCGACCAAACACATTACCGCCAATTGGCTGTCTGCTCAAAGTTGTTCGACCACCTGATATAGGCACTATTGTGTTTTGCTGCAATCCCGACAGCGACGGTTGGCAATATGTCCAACTCCAGACGCTCCATTCTTCAAGAACAGAATCAATACTATCTGGATCTAGCCGCTCCAGCTGACGGGCTCTGGGTCTGAGCATTGACAATACTACCGGACCAACATTAACAACCAGCGGCTGCTTTGTAGTATTTTTGAGCGAAATCAAGATATCTAGCAGTTGCATGCTCGGTACAGCCACTGCTGCAACTTCAAGCCCAGCGGCTGTCATGAATTTCAACGGATACTCACCGTCGGCAATCATTCCTGCCTCTGGTGCATCTAAATCCCAGGGGAAGTTGACAAAACCATCAAC
This sequence comes from uncultured bacterium, assembly GCA_903835185.1. GTDB lineage: Bacteria > Cyanobacteriota > Vampirovibrionia > Obscuribacterales > Obscuribacteraceae > CAILLX01. Next base: position 52,055 of record CAILLX010000059.1, read on the forward strand.
CTGATGGGACTCAGCAAGATTTGTCACCCTTTCTCTTAACACCAGAGATTGCGCCAACAATCGTGCACTCTCCTCTTTTCTGCCCACGCGCTGGAAATATAGCGCCATATCTCTTATTGCATCAGCAAGATCAAGGTGACAGACACCTGGATGTTTTTCAAAAATAGAAATAGATCTTGCAAAGAGCGGCTCAGCTTCCTCAAATAAGAGCTGACCGGCAAGCGCATCAGCTAGAATGTGCAAGCTCTGCCCAACATCGCTATGATCAAGCCCAAGTTTCTCTTCCCTGCCAGCAAGCGCCTGCCTGCTCAATGTTGCAGCTTTTGCAAACTGCCCTCGACTCAGAGCAACTACTGCCAAACCATTGAGACTCTGCGCAGTATCGAGCGATCTGCTACCCAGCTTCTTGCGTGCAACCTCCAGAGCCCACTGAAATTCCTGCTTCGACTCCTCATATCTCCCTTGCGAATAGTACAGCTCAGCTAGAGCATTGCGGCTTTTAACCAGTCTGTCATCGTTCCAACCCAACCTTCTGCACTCTGCAACTGCTGCCACCAGACGCTGTTCGGCACTGCCATAAAGCCTTCCTCTGTATGCCTTGACTCCGGATTCATAATGCTGCCGCCAGATATTCTCCCGGGCATCCTGAACACTTCCGCAAGCACCTTGATCACTCCTGGATGCACGCCTGTCTGCTGCTGGATCTCCAGACTGTGCTGGCGCTGGAGCAGCAACTAACATTAGCGAAACAAGCAAGAAGACAGCAATAGTCTTGTGTGCAAACGAAGCTGCAACAATGCCAACCAGCTCTAAAGCAGCACTGCCAAGCGCCATCACAGGTCAGCTAACCGCAGCAAGTCGAATTTCAATCTCAACAGACTCTTTGTCTGCTATCGCCCAGAGACTTTTCTTAAGCTCAGAAAGCGGCACTGCTGGTGGAACCTGCACAATAGCTGACATACAAAACAACGGTGTGCCTGTAATTGGTGCATGAATTATGCTGCTTTCCATAGATTGAATGTTTATGAAATTGTCACGTAGATAGGAAGCTACTGTCCGCACAATCCCTTCATGATCAGCACCACTGATAGTTAACTGGCATGGCACATATCCTCTGTACTTCTCGGGACCGATAGACTGAGTTGCTTTAGTTGAAACAGTAATCGACTCATTCTTCAGCTTGGCAAGTGCAGAGTTGAGAGCAACAATATTTTCTTCTGGAACTGATATAAGAACTACAGCAGCAAACTCTCCACCCAAAAGTGCCATCCTACTCTCTTCAAGGTTAGCTCCATGCTGGCAGAATATTTCAGTCAGGCGGGCTACTATGCCAGGGTGATCTTCTCCAATTGCCGATACCAAAAGCTGGACTTTCATTGACACTCCTCCATCTAACGGCTGCAGTTTAATTCAGTCCAAGCAGCCTGCTTGCCCTTGACTTTACACACCTGGAATTGTGCAGCGCTTGAGCGGTTATTTCAAGTCTTTACTTCATACCGGAAAAGCTGATTGTCACAGCTAACACTCTATGCGTCTCTCCACCCTTGCTTCTCTATTTAATCCATACAATAGTCCTTGCAACTTGCGTAAGCAACTAAAATGGTTCTTCCAACAAGATCTTAGACAGAGGCGAACGGCTATGAACAGGCAAGGATATTATCGGCATCCCACCATTTGCAAGGACACAATCGCCTTTGTTTGCGCAGATGACATCTGGTCTGTTTCGGTCGGCGGCGGAGTGGCAAGAAGGCTAACAGCTGGCGCTGGCGAGTGCACAATGCCAAGATTCTCCCCTGACGGACAGTTAATTGCTTTTGTAGGCAGGGAGGAAGGACACCAGGAGGTTTATGTTATTCACTCAGCTGGTGGGGAAGCAAAGCGTTTAACATACCTGGGTAGCGACACATGTATAGTGTGCGGCTGGACACCTGATGGTAAAGATGTCCTCTTTACCACTGATGCTGGAACACCTTTTTTACGCCATACAGAAGCATTTGCTGTCAGCTCCAACGGCGGCACACCGCGCGCCCTCCAACTCGGGCAGGTGAAAACGCTTTCAGTGAGGGACTCTAAACAGATAGCTATCGGGCGCAACAGTGTGGACCCAGCCATGTGGAAGCGTTATCGCGGCGGCACAGCCGGGGAGATCTGGGTGAAAGGACATAAAGATCAATATGGTGCCACCTTTAAGCGCATTCTCACGATGCCAGGCAATCACGTCTGGCCGATGTGGCTCGGTTCACGCATCTTCTTCCTCTCCGATTTTGAAGGACTGGGCAATCTCTACTCATGCAAAACAGATGGTTCAGACTTGCACAGACAAACCGATCACGACGATTATTATGTACGCTATCCTTCCACTGATGGGAAGCGCATCGTCTACACTGCTGGTGCAGATATCTTTATTTATGACAGCCAGACCGACCGCAGCACACGTCTTAATATTGACTGCCCAGCTAATACAAGCCAATCATCCAGGCGGTTCATTAGCGCCAGAGATGCCCTGGAGCACATTGCACTACACCCTCAAGGGCACTCACTGGCGCTAATCGCCAGAGGACAGCCGGCTACCATGCCTCTCTGGGAAGAAGCACCAATCCAACATGGAGCTGGTAGCAAAGTTCGCTACCGGCTATGCCAGTGGCTGCCCGACGGCAAGCGTTTTGTAGTAGTAAGCGACAGCAGCGGCTCAGAGCAGATAGAACTTCATTATGGCGACCAGAGCAAAGAGCCGGCTGTTCTGCCAACAGGCGATATTGGAAGAGTAATCGAGATGGTACCATCACCTGCCGGAAATATGGTGGCACTCTCCAACCATCGTTATGAGCTTGTTTTGGTCAACCTGACCACCAAGAGAACTAAGCTGCTGGATCGCAGCTCTGCAGATCGTATAACCGGGCTTGCCTGGTCAGCAGATGGACGCTGGCTTGCTTACAGCTGGGCACCATTTTATAACAGCTCCAAAATCCGCATAACTGAGGCAGCGACCGGCAAAATTCATGACGTCACTGACGGACTGCGTTATGACTGGCAACCTTGCTTCGATCCTGAAGGAAAGTATCTTTATTTCCTGTCAGCGCGAGACTTCTTCCCGGTATATGACAATTTGAAGTTTGACTTGAGCTTTATGGAAGCGATGCGCCCTTACCTGGTCACTTTGCGCAACGACATCCAGTCGCCCTTCAAGGACAAGGTGCGCCCGCTGTTCAAGCAGCCTGACAGCTCAGGCGATGAGCAACCTGCTAGCAAAAGGACAGAAAGCGGGAAGAAAACCACCAAAGCAGCCAGATCGCTTGCAAAACCTGTGTCAGAGAAACCAGCACATAATAAGGCTAAACAAGTTGAGATTGATTTTGACGGCATAGCAGGACGCATCCTCAGCTTTCCAGTTGAGCCAGGCCGCTATGGACAGATAGTGGCAGCAAAGGGACGAGTACTATTCACTAAATTCCCAGTCAAAGGGATAAGACCAAATGCTGCCTGGTGGAAAGATGACAGCGAGCTGGGCAGCCTCTGGGCTTACGACTTTGCAGAGAACCGTGCAGCAACCGCTGGGCGCGATGTCTCCCGCATTACCATAGCAGGCGATCTCCGCACCCTTGCCTATAGCTCACGCGACTCAGCCTGCCGGGTAATAGACGCCCTGGAGAAGTTGCCGGACAATGGAGCACCAGCTGCACCAACCGGTGGTCCCGGACGCAAGAGCGGCTGGATTGATCTTAATCGCGTCAAAATACTCGTTGAGCCGTGCGATGAATGGGCACAAATGCTCAAGGAAGCATGGCGGCTGCAACGTGAACATTTCTGGGATGAACGTATGTCCAATGTGGACTGGAATCTGGTATGGCGGCGCTATGCAGCTTTGCTGCCTCGCATACATACTCGTAGTGAACTGTCAGATCTCATCTGGGAGATGCAAGGGGAGCTGGGCACTTCTCATGCTTACGAAATGCTTGGCGATTACCGCAGATCACCTGCTTACAATCGCGGCTTTCTCGGCGCAGATCTCACCTGGGACAAAGCGTCCGGAGGCTGGCGCATAGAGGAGATTTTGCGTGGTGATTCCTGGGAAGCTGATACCGACTCGCCATTGGCCTCTCCTGGCACCGGTATCACAGCCGGTGACATTATCGTTGCCGTAGGCGGGCATAAAGTTTCGCTCGAGTGCTCAGTTGAAGAGCTCTTGCTGCACACAGCCGGGTCCGAGGTTGTTCTCACTGTTAAATCAAAAGGCGGGAAGCAACACTCTGTTGCAGTTAAGACGCTGCGGGACGAGCGACCTCTACGCTACCGGCGGTGGGTGGAAGCAAATCGCACCTATGTCCACAAATGCAGCGGTGGGAAAATAGGTTATCTCCACATACCCGATATGGGTCCATTTGGCTTTGCCGAATTTCATCGCGGCTATCTTGCTGAATTTCACCACGAGGCATTAATTGTCGATGTTCGCTACAACCGGGGCGGGCATGTCTCACCGCTCCTTCTGGAGAAGCTGTTGCGCCGGCGCGTTGGCTACGACGTATCGCGCTGGGGGATACCGCAACCTTACCCACCTGAGTCAGTGGCTGGTCCAATAGTTGGCATTACTAACCAGTTTGCCGGCTCTGACGGCGACATCTTCAGCCACTGCTTCAAGCTCTACAAATTAGGACCGCTGGTCGGAAAGCGCACCTGGGGCGGTGTCATCGGCATCTGGCCAAGACATCGCTTAGTCGATGGAACAATAACGACCCAGCCGGAGTTCTCTTTCTGGTTTACCGACGTAGGCTGGCAAGTAGAAAATTACGGCACTGATCCTGATATTGAAGTCGACATTACTCCACAAGATTACAGGAACTCACACGATCCACAACTGGAGAAAGCTCTTGAGCTGGCAAGCAAAGCTCTGGCAAAATCACCACCTAAACTACCGAACTTCAAACAACGCCCCAGCCTCAAGCTTCCAGCAGTTACCAAGACAAAGAGGTAAGGAGGCACTGTCATGGCTCGCATCATGAACTCAACCACCCTATCATGAGGAAAGTGCAATTGTCGCCCCAAAAGAACTCCTGACCTCGATCAATATCAAAAGGTTTTTGTACCCTGGATTGCCGGCAGACGCAGCTTCGCCACATCAGAGCCAAGATACGATAATATAGCGTCCTGAACTTGTGAACGATTCAGAGGATATGCACAGGACAAGGGGATTTGCTAATTATGGTTAAATTGAGCCGGAGACAGGGACAGAAAGGTCAAGCTATAGCCGAGGGAGCTGGGTTTCTTTTGATTCTTCTCCCATTGATGATAGCAATGCTATTTCTTATGCTCTTCATAGTCATAAACGGCTATTACCACATGGTGTTGGTGCAAATTGCTGATGCCGGTGCCAGAACAGCAAGTAATGACAGGTATTTTCTTGCTGCACCAACCCCGTGGTACAAGACCGCAGACGAAGCATCGAAAGTTGACACGACAATTCAGAACATTTGGAAAACCTTGAAGATGCCAGGTACCGTTACGACCACTTATGACGACGCGTCCCCCGACATAGTCAGTGTGACCGTCACCGCAACTGGTCTACCTATACCCTCTGCTGGGTTCCTGCCAGCAGGACTGCAGTTAACAGCACAAGCTGTTGAACCTTTTACCATACAAAGACCAATTGGAGTGTGGGGGATCGGTCTTCAAAGAAGCGATGGTAAAGGGGGGATGGGAATCACCGTACCAACATATGGAGCTGGTGCCGCCTCAGGATGTTACAGTCCCAAGACTCCTGGTCCTGGAAGTGGTCCCAACAGCTCGTTTGCGTATTGGTATACTGATTTGCAAGCATATGCATCACCTCCAAATCCTCCAATCAACGGACCGTTTAGTACTGAGACAATGGATAGTCCGTTTGTATCATACTAATTGTTCGCCCATTATCGGTAGGCACAATGAGAGTTACACTCCATGTCTTGCCGTAAGCTAAGAGCTGTCGGGCGGATCTGCACCAAAGTAACCTCTTCACTTCTTCTACTAGACGGTGAGTAATAGTGCACGGCTGGCACTTGGACAGGCGTTGTGCTGGATTGTCCATTTGGCTACTGCTCAGACTACCAAGTCTCCGAGGTGTTCCTGGTATCTTGCGCAGGTGGCACCAAGGGAATATTGTGACTCTCCTGTTGCTGCTGGGGCAGAGCCGGCACTGCAGTCTGTTTGGTTTCCGAAGGTACTGGCTGCTGGAACTGAGTCTGCGCTGTTGATATTGCAGGTTGCTTTGTTCCCTGAAGTAATACCATTCGTTGCTGGGCGGGACTCCTCCAATACAGTATCTGGTTTTGACCACTTTGCGCAAACTTCTGAATGTATCGATTAGGTCCGTCATTGGGAAGAACTTGTGACGGTCCCATCCTTTCGTTGACAATGGATACCCCATGCGGACCGCGTTTATCAATATAAATTGGATGGCTTGGTGCAACGAAAGAACCTCCAACCACACGAGCATGTATCTTCTTAACCACAGATGGTGCTGGCTTAGGCGTTGATAAAAATAGAGCGAGCACACAGCAAAGAAGCACGACTCCACCTACGTTCGCGAGAATAAGAGTAAGTCGTTTCTTGACGCCGACCGGGCAGTCACTTGTTAGGAACTTGCCATCTACCCTTTTGAACAAAGTGACATTCTTGCGATTCTCTCGCTTGAATATTAGTGCTTCAGCTTCGGGCAGCTCCAGACCTGCAAAGTCATAGACCTGGCGTTTACACTGCTCACAATAGCGAACTCTCTCTTTCGGATCTGTGCCTTCCCACAGCGCGGAGCAAGGAGTGGCTTGCTTAAACTTCTCAATTGGTTTAAATGGTGTTAGGAGCATTGGGATTTGGCCGGGGTCGAGAGTGAGATGGCGGCCGGTTAAAATATCTGAATAATCGCCGCAGGGAAGTAAAGGGGGTGGCGCTTGTCCAGTACCTTGTTGTTGTTAAGGCAATAAAGGAAAGGACAA